>BJHC01000092.1 GCA_014191535.1 Cyanobium sp.
TCTCCCGGGCAGACCAGCAGCGCATCTTCGAGCGCTTTGACCGGGTGGAGAACGCCGTGCACACGGAAGTGGGTACGGGCCTGGGGCTCTCGATCGTGAAGGGGATCCTGGAGAAGCACGGCAGCAGCGTGCGCATGGCCAGCGAACTGGGGGTGGGCACCACCTTCTGGTTCGACCTGCCCCTGGCCCAGTCGGATGAGGAGGAGCTGCGGCTGGAGCTGGAGCGGCGCGAACTGGCCTAGAGCCGTTCGTCGCCGGAGACCCCCTGCACAATGCGCGACAGCTCGCTGCGCTCGTCGGTGTTGATGCGGTGCGGCACACCGCTGATGATCCGCTCGAAGTTGGAGAACGAATCTTTGATCTCCGGGCCGTTGCCCGTGATCATGAATTCGCGGATGCCCTTGTCGTGCCAGGAGCCCCGCATCTTGAACACGTTGAGGGCGCGGGCCATCTCACCGCGGATCTCCACGTACTGCAGCAGCAGGATCGTGTCGGTGATGGTGGAGATGTGGGAGTCGGTGATCGAGTGGCTACCCATGAACTCCTCGGAGGTGTTCGTGAAGAAGCCGGCGATCTCCTCCTGCTTGGCGTAGCCCGTCACGCCGATCACGAACTGGCGGAAGGCGTTGTGGCTGACACCGCGGGCCAGGGCTGAGAGCGAGTCGATCGCCATGCGGGAGGGCTTGAACTGGCCGATCTCGGTCTTGATGATCTGCAGGTGATCCTCCAGACCGGTGGATTCCGGATAGGCGCAGATGATCTTGAGCAGCCCATCGCGCTCCATCTGCTCGAAATCGATGCCCCAGCTGGTGGCGTTGCGCAGCAGCTGGGCCCGGGATTCCTCGTAGGCGAACAGGATCGCCCGCTCCTTGTTGGCGCAGGCGTTCTCCACGAATTTGCTCACCAGCAGCGTCTTACCCGTGCCGGTGGCGCCGGTGGCCAGGATGATCGAATCCTTGAAGAAGCCGCCGCCGCACATCTCGTCGAGCCGCGGCACCCCGGAGCTCACGCGCACATTGGAGCTGCGCTGGGTGAGCCGCATCGCCCCCAGCGGGAAGATGCTGATGCCGTGGGAGCCCATGGTGAAGGGGAATTCCCCCTTCATGTGGGTGGTGCCCCGCAGCTTGAGGATCTCCACCGTGCGGCGCCGGCGCTCCCCTTCGAGCACGTTGCGCAGGATCACCACGTTGTCGGAGACAAACTCCTCCACGCCGTAGCGGGCGATGGGCCCGTACTCATCGATGCGCTCGGTGGTCATCACCGTGGTGACCCCGATCTCCTTGAGCCGGGCGATCAGCCGGAAGATCTCGCGGCGCACCACCGACACGGCGTCGTACTGCTGGAACACCGCCGTGATCGAGTCGATCGCCACCCGGCGCGCCTTGTACTTACGAATGGCGTAGTTGATCCGCTCGATCAGGCCGGAGAGGTCGAAGCTGCCGGCCACATCCTGGCCTTCCGGATCGGGTGAGGCGTCCAGCAGGAACAGCTTGTCCTGCTCCACCATTTCCTGCAGGTTCCAGCCAAAGCTGGAGGCATTGCGCAGGATGTCGAGGGGGGATTCCTCGAAGGTCACGAAGATCCCCGGCTCATCAAACTGGCGGATGCCGTTGTAGAGGAAATTCAGCGAAAACACCGTCTTACCGGTGCCCGAGGTGCCACTGATCAGGGTGGAGCGACCGATCGGCAGGCCACCCTGGCAGATGTCATCGAAGCCCTCGATTCCGGTGGGCAGCTTTTGCACCGAGGAGAGCAGATTCTGGGAGCTGGGGTCCTGCATGAAACGGTTGGCCTTAAGGGAAATCTAGGTAGAACGCGAGGCTGAGGCAGCAAGGCAACGGTTCACATCGGCTCCCCCTCGGCGTAATCCGAACCGGTGGGATCCCCCATGGCCTCATCACTGAGCTCCTCATAGAGAAGGTCGAGACCGATCAGCACCCGCTCCCGATCCGAGAGGTCGCCGATGATCCGCCGCACCGGGGGCGGCAGGATCTTGGCCAGGGTCGGGGTGGCCAGGATCTTGTCCTCCTCCGCCAGCTGCGGATTCTTGAGCACGTCGATCACCTTGAGGGCATAGACGCCACGAAATTCGGTGTCGAGGATGTTGCGCAGCGTTTTCAACGCCCGCATCGAATTGGGGGTATTCCCCGCCACGTACAGCTTGAGGATGTAGGTCTTGCGCGGGCTCATTTAGATCACCTCCTGGGAGGGCAGCTGGCTGTCGTCGTTGGGATCAGGTGCCTGAGCAAATGCATCCGGTGCAACCCGCAGCGGCACGTCGGGCGGCACCGAGCGGCGATACATCTCACAGAGGTGGGCCATGACATCAAGCAGAGCCAGGCGGTAGTCCTGCAGGAAATCGTTCTTGTGACCCTCCAGCTTGAGCTGCTTCCAGAAGACGTCAATCAGGTCGACGTGAATTTCCACCACCTTGTTGATGGGCAGATCGCTGAAGAAGGCGCTGTGCACAAAGCTCTCGATCGCCTGGTTGGCGGCGGCCGGATCTTTGAAATAGCTGATCAGCAGATCGCGGTAACTGCGCTCCAGTGACCGCAGCAGCTCATCGCGCTCCGGCTGGGGCAGGTTGCGCAGGAACAGGGAGGGGTCGCGCTTGTAAAAGACCCCCAGATAGCCCAAGCGCCCCTGCAGGCGGTTGGTGAGCCGCCAGGGCTCCGGCGTGGCCGACGCGGCCTCCGCCTGGCCGTCCGGCCCGGCGGCACTGGACAGGCCGCGGCGCAGGAAACGGGATACGGCCGCATCCACGCTGTAGGTGATCTGCTCCAGTTGGTCCTGGGGGAGATGCACCTCCGCCTCGTGATAGTCGACGCGGCCGCTCACCTCACCCACCACCACGGCCGGCAGCACCAGCCCCTGGTTGCGCAGGTCGTCGTAGACCTGCGGCGAGATCGACCCCTGCTGCAGCAGCACCACATCAAAGGTGTCGCGGCGCTGGATGAGCTCCTGCACCGGATCGGGCAGGGAGCCCAGATCCTCGAGGCGATACCGCCCACCCTTGAGCCAGCTGCGGCAGGCGCGCTCGAGGCGCGGATCTGAGAGCAGCGAGGCGATCGTGAGAGCCGGCTGGGACATGAGCCGTGGT
Source organism: Cyanobium sp. (assembly GCA_014191535.1). Taxonomy (GTDB): domain Bacteria; phylum Cyanobacteriota; class Cyanobacteriia; order PCC-6307; family Cyanobiaceae; genus Vulcanococcus. Next base: position 3,101 of record BJHC01000092.1, read on the forward strand.
CAGGCCCTGGCAACGACCACAGTGTTGACGACCCGGAGGTCAACAGTGGAAGATCATTGTTTGTCTTTCGATTGCCGTGCGGCAGGCCGAAAGGTTGGCCCTGTGCCCGCCTGCCTGTCCACGCCCTGACGCCCATGAGCACAGACGCCCAAGCCGCCACCAACGCGGGCCCCTACGCCATCGTTGAGACCTCCGGAACCCAGGTGTGGGTTCAGCCCAACCGTTACTACGACCTCGACCGCATCCATGCGGATGTGGACAGCAGCGTCACCCTGGAGAACGTTCTTCTGGTGAACGACGGCAAGGCCGCCAACGTGGGTCAGCCCTATGTGAAGGGCGCCACCGTGGAACTGCAGGTGATGGCCCACCGCCGCGGTCCCAAGGTGATCGTGTACAAGATGCGCCCCAAGAAGAAGACCCGCCGCAAGAACGGCCACCGTCAGGAGCTCACCCGGGTGATGGTGAAATCCATCAAGGTGGGCGGCAAAGCCCTGGCCTGAACCGCAGCAGCGTCCCGACACCAACACTCCCTGAACCAGGGCCCACAAGAAAGGCAGCGGCCCCACCCGCAACGGCCGCCGACTCCAACTCCAAGCGCCTCGGCGTCAAGCGTTACGGCGGTGAAACCGTGAGCGCCGGCTCCATCCTGATCCGCCAGCGCGGCACCTCGGTGCTGCCCGGTGTGAACGTGGGCCGCGGTGCCGATGACACCCTGTTCGCCCTGGTGGACGGCATCGTGAGCTTCGACACCATCAAGCGCGGCCTGCGCACCCGCAAGCGCATCAACATCGCCGTCGGCTGAGCACCGCTGGCAACATGGGCGGCTGGCTCGCCTGCACAGCACCTTGACCTGCGGTTTTCTGGTGCTCGACAAGCCAGCCGGTCTGAGCTCCCACGGCTGCGTCAGCCGGGTGCGGCGCGCCTACGGCCTCAAACGGGTGGGGCATGGCGGCACCCTGGATCCCGCCGTGACCGGTGTGCTGCCGATCGCCCTGGGCCCCGCCACGCGCCTGCTGCCCTACCTCAGCGGTGAGAAGGCCTACCGCGGGCGGATCCAGCTCGGGCTCAGCACCGACAGCGACGACCTGGAGGGCACGCCGCTGCAGCAACGCCCTTGGCCGGACCTTGCCAGCGCCGATCTGGAGCGGGCCCTGGAGCGCTTCCGCGGCCCCATTGCGCAGCGGCCACCCGCCGTTTCAGCGGTGCACGTGAACGGCCAGCGGGCCTACAAGCTGGCGCGCCAGGGGGAGCAACTCAACCTGCCGCCCCGGCCCGTGACCATCCACCGCCTGGAGCTGCTGGCCTGGGATCCAGCACTGGGGCAGCTGGAGCTGCTGGTGCGCTGCTCCGCCGGCACCTACATCCGCTCCCTGGCCCGCGATCTGGGGGAGCTGTTGGGCTGCGGCGGCTGCCTGGCCAGCCTGCGCCGCACCGAGGCCCTGGGCTTTGATCTGCACCAAAGCGTGCCCCTCGAGGCGCTGGATCAGACCACCCCGCCGGCGCTGGTCTCCCCCCTGCAAGCCCTGGCCCACCTGCCCCAGCATCAGCTGGGCCACGGGGATCTGCCGGGCTGGCGCTGCGGCCGCAGCCAGCCCGGCGGGCAGGGGTTGGCGCTGGACACCGCGGTGGTGGTGGTGGGCCCGGATGGCAACCTGGCGGGCATGGCCCGACTGCAGAGCGAGGGCCAGCTGCAGCCGCGGCTGGTGCTCGACGCCGCGGGCTGATCCCTCGCCTCCTCGCTTCCGCTCCGCACATGGCCGGCCATAGCCGATGGGCCCAGATCAAACGCACCAAGGCGGTGGTGGATGCCAAGCGCGGTGCGGTGTTCACCCGCCTGGGGCGCGAAATCATGGTGGCGGCCCGCTCCGGAGCCGACCCCGCCGGCAATTTCCAGCTGCGCACCGCCATCGAGAAGGCCAAGGCGGCCCGGGTGCCCAACGCCAACATCGAACGGGCCATCGCCAAGGGCTCAGGCCTGGGGGGCGCTGACGGCAGCCAGTTTGAGGAGGTGCGTTACGAGGGTTATGGGCCCGGCGGGGTGGCGGTGCTGATCGAGGCGCTCACCGACAACCGCAACCGCACCGCCGCGGAGCTGCGGCTGGCCTTCAGCAAGCACGGCGGCAACCTCGGCGAAACCGGCTGCGTGGGCTATCTGTTCGACCACCGCAGCGTCGTGCGCCTGGAGCAGGACGACCTGCAAGAGGAGACGCTGCTGGAGCAGCTGCTGGCCTTGGAAGAGGGGGGCGGCCCCCAGGTTCTGGGGTACGAACTCGACCCCCAGGGGGCTGAGGTGATCAGCCCGTTCGAGCGGCTGGAGGCCCTGCAGGATCACCTGCGTCAGCAGGGGCTGCCCGTGGCCAGCTGGGAGCACCGCTGGATCGCCCACACCCCCTGCCGGCTGGAGGATCCGGAGCTGCTGGCCCAGTGCCTGAAGCTGCTGGATGCCCTCGAGGAGCTCGACGACGTGCGCAGCGTCACCGCCAACCTGGAGGCGGACGAGGCGCTGCTGCAGGCGGTGGTCAGCTGAGGGGCAACGCTGAGGCGGCGGCGGCGTCCACCAGGATGCGCAAACCGGGATGCCCCTGCAGCCAGCTGGCCGGCCGATCCGGGCCCGGCGGCTCCAGGAGGCACCGGCGCAGGATGTCCGCCTTGGCGGCACCGGTAACCACCAGCAGCAATTGGCGGGCGGCGCAGATGTCGGCGGTGCCGAGGGTGATGGCCTGCAGGGGCACTGCGGCCGGGTCGCCGCCGAAGGCGGCGGCGTTCTGGCGCCGTGTGGCTTCGCTGAGCACCAGGCTGCGGCAGGGGGCATCCGCCGGGCAGGGGGGCTCGTTGAAGCCCACATGGCCGTTGTTGCCCAGGCCCAGGAGCTGGAGCTGGATGCCGCCAGCCTCCCGCACAGCGGCGCCGTAACGCTGCGCCTCCGCCTGCGAATCGGCCGCCTGGCCATTGGGCAGCTGCAGGGCTCCGGCCGGAAGGGCCAGGGGCGCGCTGAGCTGCTCCCGCATGAACCGGGCGAAGGAGGCCGAATGCGCTGGCCCCAGGCCCACATATTCATCGAGATTGAAACTGCGCCAGCTCGCCAGCAGCCCCTGCCGTTCCTCGGCGGGCAGGGCGCCGAGCTGCTGCCGCAGG
>BJHC01000093.1 GCA_014191535.1 Cyanobium sp.
CTTGGTTCGGTCCTCCGCCTAGTCCTCCACCTCGTTCTCTGGTTCTTCCTCTGGCTCGATCCGGTAGTACTCCCGGTCGTCGGAGCAGCACAGGTCGCCGTAGTAGCGCTCCAGCACCGCATGGGCTTCGTCGTAGCTGCCGAAGGTCTGGCCGGCGATGGCATCGCGCTGGCCGTCGTCGCGGTGGATGCGGTAGCGGGTGGCCATGGCGTCAGCCCGGATCCGGCGGCAGCAGCCGCTCCAGGATCTCAGCCACCCCATCCACCAGCGGCCGGGTTTGGCCCAGCTTCGGGCTGTGGATCGCGCCGCTGCGCAGCTCCGTGGCGCCCACGAGGGCCATGTCCTGCCCCTCCAGCAGCCGCAGCCGCTGCAGCGGCACCGTGAGCTCCCCCACAAACACATGGGCCAGCCGCCGCGGGTGCTGGTGCAGCAGCCGAAATTCCAGCGCCCCACCGCCCCAGCCGATCTCCTCCAGCAGCTCCCGCCGCAGGGCCTGCTCCGGCGTTTCCCCCGCCTCCAGGTGGCCGCCGAACAGCCCCCAGCAGCCCGGCCCCACGATGCCCGGCACGTCGTCGCGCAGCTGCATCAGCCAGCGGCCGTCGCGCTCCAACATCGCCAGGGCCACGGTCGCCGGCATGGACGTCATCCTTCCGCGGCTGCATCCTGACGGCTGGATGGATCCCTGCCCTGAGCACCGTTGACGCCCTGATCGAGCGTTACCAGCTGCAGCCCCACCCCGAGGGCGGCTGGTACCGGGAGCTGCACCGCAGCCCCCTGGCGGTGCAACGGGCCGATGGCCAGGCCCGTTCGGCCCTCACCGTGATCCTGTTTCTGCTGCCCGGTGGTGCCGTGAGCCGCTGGCACCGGGTGGCTGGCGCCGATGAGAGCTGGCACTTCATCGGCGGCGACCCCCTGGAGCTGCTGCAGCTCTCCCCGGAAGGTGGTGAGCCCCACAGGCAGAGGCTTGGCTTTTCGCCCCAGGATCCGGCCCTGCTGCCGGTGGCGGTGGTGCCCGCCGGCTGGTGGCAGGCCGCCCGCAGCCTCGGCGCCTGGAGCCTGGTGAGCTGCTGCGTGGGGCCCGGCTTCAGCTTCGACGACTTCAGCCTGCTGGCGGACCACGACCCCGCCACCCATCCCGCCGGGGCTTTGCCAGCCTGGCTGTGATCACGGCCCCCTGATCCCCCGCCCCATGCCGCCCCTGCTCCCCGGACGTTCCGCCCCCCGCTGGCTGGGGGCCACGCTGCGGTTCATCGGCACGGTGGCGGTGGCGATCTGGCTGGTGAGCGTGCTGCCCTATCTGCTGCTGTTCAGCCTGCTGCTGGCGCTGCTGCTGATCCCCACCCTGCGGCGGCTGCGCACCGAGCTCGAGCGCACCATCGATGTGCCGCCCCGCCCGCTCACGGACATCACCCCCTGGCACCGCAAGCTGCTCAAGCAGCTGGCCCTCTGGCAGCAGGGCCGGCGCTGATCAGCGCCGGCTGCGGGCCCGCAGCTCCCAGGGTCGCAGCAATCCCCCTGGCGTGGCCCATACCCCCAGCCGCTGCAGCCGCGCCTGGGTCTCCAGGCGGCCGTAGGTCTGCCGGTCGCAACCGCGGATGTACGCCCAATACACAAAGGCGGCGCCGCGGGCCACCAGGGCCTGGTTGACGTTGCGGCCCCGATGGCTCAGCTCCACCACCTCCCGGCCGTAGCGATCGGTGGCCAGACGACGCACGGCCACGCCGCTGCCCACCGGCAGCAGGGCCTGCAGCGCCTGCCGTGCCCGCTCCCCCTCGGGCCGCTGCCGCAGCTCCGGCGCATCGATGCAGGCCAGCCGCACCTTCAGTTGCGTGTCGCCGCGGCGCAGCCGCAGGCTGTCGCCATCGCCCACCGACAGCACCGTGGCGGCGTTGGCCTGCGCCAGCAGCGGGGCCAGGGCCAGGGCGAGCCAGACGGTCATCGGCCCAGTCTGTGGGGAGCAGCTGCCAGCTCAGGGCCCGACCCGCCAAGCTGGTGCCAGGCCCGACCCCCTGATGGATCATCCCCTGGTGTTCGTGGTGGCCCCCGCCGCCCTGCTCCCCGACGGTGACGTCGACTGGGACGACCTGGTGGCGGCCCAGCGCCAGGGGCCCCGTGGCGCCTTCGCCCTGCGGTTGTTCACGGCGGCGGGGCAGGGCTCCGACGACCTCGCCGCCCTGCCCTGGGATGGCCAGCTGCAGGGGCGCCTGATCTGTGATGCGGTGGTGCCCCAGTTCGACCCCCGTCTCAACGCCATGGGGGTGTACCGCCGCCACTCCGACCGCGACGGCTTCCAGTGCCTCGATCGCTTTCCCCTGGCGGAGGCCAGCAATGAAACCTGCTGGTTCTATCCCACCCACGACGGCCGCTTCCTGAGCTGGGAGCGGGCCCTGGAGCTGGGGCTCGACCCCGGGGCCGTGGCGCCGGATGCCCAGGCCGCCGTGCCCGCCGACTACGACCGCGGCCTGCTCACCGTGCTCTGGAGCCTGCTGGCCGATGACGCCAGCCTCACCTGCGTGGGCCTCACCTACGGCGGGCAGCGGATCGAATGGCCCCGGGCCCACAGCCTCCCCGAACCCATGGCCACCTGGAGCCTGTTCTGCGTGAACAGCCAGGCCGACGTGGCGCTCACGATCGAGGCCTCCCAGACGGTGTTCCTGGAGAGCAGCGCCGAGGCCTGAGCGCTCAGTTGCCGCTGTTCACCAGGGCCTGGCAGCTGCTGGTGTCCACCAGCGCCGTCACCTGGTTGGTCTCCTCATCACGGATGCGGTAGGTGCGGCCATCGGAGCAGCAGCGGGTCTGGGCCTCCAGCTGGGCCCAGTACTCCACCGCCGCCCGACCCTGGATCCTCCAGCCATCGGAATGGAGCGCTTCGATCACGTACATCGCCACAACCCTGTAGTGGGCTTGCCTCCATCACAGCGCCAGGTGAGGCGGCCGCTTCAAAAACAGCAGGTTGGATTCGGGATCAGGGCCGTGGCGCGCCGCTCACCAGGTGAGGGTGCGGTAGGCCGTGGCCCCCAGGGCGGCCGTGTCCCCTGGGGCGAGGGGCCTGGAGGGGCCCAGCTCGGGGCTCGCCTGCCGGTAGTGCACCGCGCCGGTCTGTTGGGGAGTCAGGGCGCGTTCGGTGGGGCTGGGGCAAATCATCGTGCGCTGGCGGACTGCGGGGGCATGCCGCTGTTCCATCCCTAGCCACCCCGGCCGCCGGCGCCAAGCTGGAGCCAGATGCAGGGGCTCCGGTGGTGATCAGTTGGCAGCTGTGGGCCCTGGGGGCAGCCCTGTTCGCGGCCGTCACCGCCGTGCTCTCCAAGCTCGGCCTGCAGGGCATCGACCCCAACCTGGCCACCCTGCTGCGCACCCTGGTGGTGGCGGTGGTGCTCAGCGCCCTGCTGTTGTTCAGCGGCCAGCTGCAGGCCCTGCAGCTGCAGGCGCTGCCGCGCCGCAGCCTGCTGGCCCTGGCCCTGGCGGGCCTGGCCACGGGGCTCTCCTGGCTCTGCTACTTCCAGGCGCTGCGCCAGGGGCCGGTGGCGGCCGTGGCCTCGATCGACAAGCTCAGCGTGTTGCTGGTGGCGGTGCTGGCGGCCCTGTGGCTCGGTGAGCAGCTCAGCCCGGCGGGCTGGATCGGCGTGCTGCTGATGGGGGCCGGTGCCGCCCTGGTGGCCTGGCCCTGATCCGCCATGGCCCGTCCCGCCCAGCGCCTTGCGGCCAACGCCCCCGGCCCCTTCTACGTGGATGCCAGCTGCATCGACTGCGGCACCTGCTGGCAGTTCGACCCGCAGCACTTCGCCCCCCACGGCGAGGCCTCCCATGTGGTGCGCCAACCCGAGGGCGATGGCGAACTGCGGCAGGCGTTGCTCGCCCTGCAGGCCTGTCCGGTGGCGGCCATCGGCACCACGCCGGCGCTGCGGGCCCGCACCCCCGCCGATGGCTTCCCGGCGCTGATCACCCGCCATCCGGCCGGTGACGTCTACTACTGCGGCTGGGCCTCGCGCCGCAGCTTCGGGGCCAGCAGCTGGTTGATCGTGCGCCCCGGGGGCAACGTGCTGGTGGATGTGCCCCGCTGGAGTGCCCCCCTGGCCCGCCGCATCAGCGCCCTGGGGGGCCTGCACACCCTGGTGCTCACCCACCGCGACGACGTGGCCGACCACGACCGCTGGGCCCGGGCCTTCGGCTGCGGCCGCTGGATCCACGCCGCCGATGCCGACGCCGCCCCCGGCGCCGAGCACCTTCTGGAGGGCCGCGACCCCCTGGTTCTCGACGCCGACCTGCAGCTGATCCCCACCCCCGGCCACACCGCCGGTTCGCTGGTGGTGCTGCTCGGGCAGTGCCATGCGGTGCTGTTCAGCGGTGATCACCTCTGGTGGAACCCCGCCCAGCAGGTGGTGGTGGCCTCCGAGCGCTACTGCTGGTGGAACTGGGCCGAGCAGCTGCGTTCGGTGGAGCGGCTGCTGGATCTGGATGTGGGCTGGCTGCTGCCGGGCCATGGCCACAGCCACGCCTTTGCGCCGGGGGCCTGGAGAGGGGCCCTGGAGCAGACACTCGCCTGGGCCCGTCGCTAGACACGGGGGGCCACATTCCGCCGCCACGATGAGCCTCGAAGCCCTCAACCAACTGCTCGAGAAGGGCCAGCTCGACGACTTCATGGGCCTGTTCGACCAGGCCCTGCGCGGCGGCGGCGACGTGAGCCAGGTGTTCGACCTCTCCCGCCGGCTGCGGGACACCCTGCCGATGCACCGCGCCCTGGAGGCCCTCCAGCGCGACCCCGACGCCCAGCGCCTGATCGCCGATCGGGCCCTGATGCCCAAGCCCCAGCTGGAGGAGCTGCTGGCCCTGCCCCGCGGCAGCGTCGGCCACACCTATGGCGCCCTGCTCAAGGGCCTCCACTACGACCCCGGCTTCTACCCCGACCCCGCCTATTTCAACAATCTCGCCACCGACGCCGACTACGTGAATTACCGCACGTATGCCACCCACGACCTGCACCACGTGCTCACCGGCTTCGCCCTCGACACCAATGGCGAGCTGGGGGTAATCAGCGTGAGCATCCGCCAGTACGGCTGCCCCGCCTTCGCCTTCCTGGCCCGCACCACCCTGTTCGCCTCCTGGATGGCCTCACCGGTGCTGTACACCCCCGGCCAGCCCGATGCCGAGCGCGTGCTCACCCCCCGCTACAGGCTGGAGCTGATCGACAGGGGGATGGCCATCGGCGATGCCGCCAAGCCCCTGTTCGCCCTCGACTGGCCCAACCTGCTCCACCGCGACCTCGAGGAGCTGCGCCAGGAGCTGGGGGTGGAGCCCCTGCGGGAGGGCCCCGGCAGCTGGTATTCGCGGCCCGATCTGATGGCGGCCCTGGGATGATGGGGGGCCATCGCCCCGCCCCCATGCAGGCCACCTGGAACGGCACCGTGATCGCCGCCAGCGACGACATCGTGACCGTGGAGGGCAACGCCTACTTCCCGCCCGAGGCCCTGGTGGAGGGTTGCTTCCGCCCCTCCAGCCACCGCAGCCATTGCGGTTGGAAAGGGGAGGCCCACTACTACGACGTGGTTGTCGATGGCCAGGTGAACGCCAACGCCGCCTGGTTCTACCCCGAGCCCAAGTCGGCCGCTGCCGAGATCAGCGGCCGTGTGGCCTTCTGGAAGGGCGTGCAGGTGAGCGCCTAGTCGCCGTTGCTGGCGGGGGGCAGGCCGATGTCCTCCCGCCACAGCTCCGGCCGCTGCCGCTGCAGCCGCTGCATCAGCTCCATGCAGCCGTCGTCGTCGAGGCAGTCCACGCCGATGCCCGCCTCCCGCAGCCAGCCCTCGGCCCCTGCGTAGCTGCGCCGTTCGCCGATCAGCACCCGCCGGAACCCCAGCAGTACGGCCGTGCCGGCGCACATCGGGCAGGGGGAGAGGGTGGTCACCAGGGTGAGCTCCCGCCAGTCGCGGCGGCGGCCGGCGTTGCGGATGCACTGCGTTTCGCCGTGGCTGGTGGGGTCGCCGCTC
>BJHC01000094.1 GCA_014191535.1 Cyanobium sp.
CCGCGGCCGGCGTCAAGAAAGGGGTGCTGATGAAAACGCTGCGGGCCGCCCTACTCGGCAGCCTCCAGGGGCCCGATCTGCTCACCACCTGGCTGCTGCTCCAGCCCAGCGGCGAGGCCCGCGAGCGCATCGCCCGCTGCCTCTGAACCGATCGCGGCACCAGGATCAGCGCTGACCAACCCCAGCCGCCTGGCCAGCGCGGGGGCCGTCAGCCCCTGCAGGCTCACACTCAACAGGATGGTGAGAAACACCAGTCCCTTGAGGGTGCCGCCGCCCGGCACCCCGGCCTGATCCAGCTCGAGGGCGAACAGGCTGGCCACCGCCGCGGTGACGATCCCCCGCGGGGCCACCCAGGCCACAAGCAACGTTTCCCGCCAACCCAACGACTCCAAACCCAGGCCGCTCAGCTGCACCACCAGCCAGCGCACGGGCGTCAGCGCCAGCACACACAGCACGCCTCCCCAACCCAAGGGGCTCAGTTCCGCCCAGGAGAGATCAGCCGCCAGCAGGGGAAACAGCACCGTGATGGCCAGCTGGGCCAACTGGGCAATCCACTCATCCAACTGGGTGGCCCGCTGATCAAGCCGCAGCCCCACCACCACGCCGGCACTCACCGCAGCGGGCAGTCCCCCCTCCGGCAGCACCACTTGGGTGCCGGCGACCAACAGGAACAACACCCCCAGGGTGAGCTGCAGCTGCAGGGCATCGGCGGCGGCGGGCAGGCGGGCCAGCACCGCCACCAACAGCCAACCGGTGGCGGCTCCGATCAGGGCACCACCGCCCAGCCGTAGCAGCAGCAGGGCCGCCACGTCCTGCCAGCGGTGCAAATCCCCGAGGGCCAGCTGCAGGAGCAGCAACGCCAAGACGGCAGCGGCGGGTTCCAGGATCAGCCCCTCCGCCTCCAGCAGGCGCGCCAATCCGGGCTGCAGCCGCATCTGCTGCACCATCGGCGTGATCACCGTGGGGCCGGTGGCCAGGGCAATGGCCCCAAACACCCAGGCCAGGGGCCAGGCCAGGCCCGCCAGCCCATGGGCCAGACAGGCGCCCCCCACCAGGCCCAGAACGGCACGCACCAGCACCAGCTGCACCACGGCGCGCTGCAATTCCCGCCCCGCCAGCCGCAGCTGCAGGCCGCCATCGAACAGCACCAGGCTCACCAGCAAAGCCACCACCGGCTCCAGCCCCCGGCCCAGGCTTTCCGGCTGCACCAGATCGAGGCCGGCCCGCCCGCTCATTAGTCCCACCCCGAGCAGCAACACCACCGCAGGCAAGCCACTCAACCGAGCCAGCAGCCGGGCCATGGCGCCGGAAAAACTGGCGACCCCCCAGAGCAAGTCGGTGGTCAGAACCGGGGGCTTCAGAACTCCTCACCCGTCAGGGCGCCGTAGACCGGCTCCACCCGGATCCCCTGCACGGCACTGGGGCGCACCACCAGGTATTCACCCGGCAGATCCTGGATCGGCACGTTGATGAAGGCGTCGGCCGGGCCGGCATTCAGCACACTGCCGTACCACTGCTGGAAGGCCTCCAGATCAGGGAAGTGCGCCACGGGCGTGTGGCCGCCGGCCAGCAACAGATGGATGGCATAGCGGCTGGGGGTACGGGCCATCAGGGGGGCGCGGCGAGCCGAAGCACATCCCCAGGATGCTGCAGGCGCAGGGGTTGTGCAGCGGCGGGGGCATAGAGCGGATGGCGGGGCTGGCCGGCGGCGGTGAGCGCCAGCGCCAGCAGCGGCGTGGCGGGCGGCACCTGGGCCGCGAGCAACGGCAGCACCTGCCGATCCCGATCCCGCCAGCGGCCGCCATTGCCCCACCCCAACCAGACGGCATCGCCGGGCTGCAGGCCGGCCAGACGGTCCACGAGCCAACGGTCGTTGCTGGGGCCCACCGGTTCCGGGCTGCGGCGCAGCACCGCTGGACTGGCCGTGATGCGGCTGAACAGGTTGAGCACCTCCAGACCGCCAAACCCCCAGGCCCGGGCAAACCCCACCAGCCGCCGCAGGGTGGGGTCATCCCGTTGGCCATCGGCGCGGGAGGGATTGAGCCCGATGAACAGCAGCCGCGAACCGCCAGGCTCCCAGCGGCGCTCCAACCACCAACGGTGCTGACCGCACGAGCTGAAAGCAGCATCACCGGCTGCGGGCGCAATCACCAGTGCTGCAGCTCGGGGTCTATGGATCACTCCAGCATGGTGTCGATGGGGCCAAGCCCCCTAGCCTGAGGCGATGGCCACCCTGTCTGCCATTCGCCAAGAACGCCGCAGCCTCCGCCTGGCCGAGCTGAAGCAGGGGGTGAGGGTTGTACTGGAAGACCATCCTCTGGGTGAGGTATGGCTATTCGGATCCCTAGCCCGCGGCGATTGGGATGCCTTCTCCGATGTGGACCTGCTGGCCATCAGCGCCTCCAGCGCCGACGCCCGGAACCTGGCGGATGCCCTGCAATCAGCAGGCCTCGGGGACGACGTGTTGGCCCTGAGCACCGACGACTGGCAACGGCTGCGCTCGGGTGATGATCCCTACTGGCGTGTGATCGGGGCTGAAGCGCTGCGGCTCGACACCCCATGACACCGCGCGGTGTATGCAGGGCCAGGGCTTCCATGCGCAGGCCTGTTACCTGGCGGCCCAGGCCGCCGAGAAAGCACTGAAGGCCCTGGTGGTAGCCACCGGCGTGACCCCACCCCACAGCCATTCGCTCGAGCGGCTGATGGAGCTACTGGATCGCCAGGGCCTCAACGTGGAGCCCCTGCGTGAACTGCGCCTCAAGGCCCTCACCCGCATGAGCAGCCAGACCCGCTATCCCCAGGGCGATGAGGCTCCGGCGGATCTGTTTGATGCCCATGACAGTGAACCCGCCCTGGAGACCGCCACCAGCGTGGTGGGACTCGCCACAGCACTTCTGGCAGGCTGAGCCGACTTCGGTAGTTCCGCGTGGCCGTGGCCAACCCCACCAGCACCAAACCCCTGCTGCTGCTGGTGGATGGTCACTCGCTGGCCTTCCGCAGTTTCTACGCCTTCAGCAAGGGGGGTGAGGGCGGTCTGAGCACCAAGGACGGGGTACCCACCTCCGTGACCTACGGCTTCCTCAAGGCCCTGCTCGACAACTGCAAAGGTCTGGCGCCCCAGGGGGTGGTGATTGCCTTCGACACCGCCGAACCCACCTTCCGCCACGAGGCCGATGAGGCCTACAAGGCCCACCGGGATGAAGCGCCGGAGCACTTCTTCGCCGACCTCACCAACCTGCAGCAGATCCTCGAATCCGCGCTCGACATCCCCCTGTGCATGGCACCGGGCTACGAGGCCGATGACGTGCTCGGCACCCTGGCCAACCGCGCGGCGAACGCGGGCTGGCGGGTGCGGATCCTCTCGGGCGACCGCGACCTGTTCCAGCTGGTGGACGACCAGCGCGACATCGCCGTGCTGTACATGGGCGGCGGCCCCTACGCCAAAAGCAGCGGCCCGGTGGAGATGCGCCGTGAGGGGGTGATCGCCAAGCTCGGGGTCACCCCCGAGGAGGTGGTGGATCTCAAGGCCCTCACCGGCGACACCAGCGACAACATCCCCGGCGTGAAGGGGGTCGGCCCCAAGACCGCCATCACCCTGTTGCAGGCCCACCAGACCCTCGATGGCGTCTACGGCGCCCTGGAGCAGCTGCTGGCGGCGGGCCCCAAGGCCAAAGACCCCAAGGGTGCGCTCAAGGGGGCCCTGCTGGAGAAGCTCAGCAGCGACAAGGAGAACGCCTACCGCTCGCGCATGCTGGCGGAGATCCTGGTGGACATCCCCCTGCCCCAGGAGCCGCGGCTGCAGCTGGGGGCCGTGAACGCCGAGGCCCTGGCGACACGGCTGGAGGAGCTGGAGCTGTTCAGCCTGCGGCGCCAGGTGAACAGCTTTGCCCAGATCTTCTCCAGCGAGCCCCCCGGAGAAATCGCTGACACCACCGAGCGGGAGGAAGCAGCCGCCGGCTCTGCAGGGGTGGGACCAGATTCCAGCGCAACTCGTACCAACCATGGAGCCGCCAGCACACCCAGCACCAGCTCCGCCACGGCCCCACAGCAGCCGCCCCAGCTCCAACCGCAACTGATCACCACTACCGCCGAGCTCGAGGCGCTGGTGACGCGCCTCATGGCCGCCACCGATGCCGCCGCCCCGATCGCCCTCGACACCGAAACCACCCACCTCAACCCCTTCCTGGCGGAACTGGTGGGCATCGGCCTGGCCTGGGGGGAGGGGCCTGCGGATCTGGCCTACATCCCCATCGGCCACCAGCCGCCGATGGCCGCCGATCTGCTCAGCGAGCCCCCTGCCGCACCGCCGCAGCTGCCGTTGGATCAGGTGCTCACGGCCCTGGCCCCCTGGCTGGCCAGCCCGCAGCACCCCAAAACGCTGCAGAACGCCAAATACGACCGGCTGATCCTGCTGCGCCACGGCCTGCCCCTCGACGGCGTGGTGATGGACACGCTGCTGGCGGATTACCTGCGGGATGCCAACGCCAAGCACGGTCTGGAGGTGCTGGCGGAGCGCAACCTCGGCTTCACCCCCACCAGCTACAGCGACTTGGTGGCCAAGGGGGCCGACTTCTCCTCCGTATCGATCGAGGCGGCCGCCCAGTACTGCGGCATGGACGTGCACGTGACCCGGCGGCTCACCCCGCTGCTGCGCACCCAACTCACCGAACTCGGGCCGCAGTTGCCGCAGCTGTTGGATCAGGTGGAACTGCCCCTGGAGCCGGTGCTGGCCCAGATGGAGGCCACCGGCATCCGCATCGACACCGCCTACCTGGCGGAGCTGAGCACGGAGCTGGCCGCCACCCTGGAACGGCTGGAGGCCGACGCCAAGGCCGCCGCGGGCCTCGACTTCAACCTCGCCTCCCCCAAACAGCTGGGGGAGCTGCTGTTCGACACCCTGGGGCTCGACCGCAAGAAATCCCGCAAGACCAAAACGGGTTGGAGCACCGATGCCGCCGTGCTCGAAAAACTGGAGGACGCCCACCCGGTGGTGCCGTTGGTGCTGGAGCACCGCACCCTCAGCAAGCTCAAGAGCACCTACGTGGATGCGCTGCCGGCCCTGATGGAGCCGGAAACGGGCCGAGTGCACACCGATTTCAATCAAGCGGTGACCGCCACCGGACGCCTCTCCAGCAGCAACCCCAACCTGCAGAACATCCCCGTGCGCACGGAGTTCTCGCGGCGCATCCGCAAGGCCTTCCTGCCGGAGCAGGGTTGGCAACTGATCAGCGCCGACTACTCCCAGATCGAGCTGCGCATCCTGGCCCACCTCTCCGGGGAGGACGTGCTGGTGGAGGCCTACCGCAACGGCGACGACGTGCACGCCGTGACGGCACGGTTGCTGTTCGACAAGGCCGAGGGTGAGGCCGTAAGCAGTGAGGAGCGCCGGCTGGGCAAAACGATCAACTTCGGCGTGATCTACGGCATGGGCGCCCAGCGCTTCGCCCGGGAAACCGGCGTCAGCCAAAGCCAGGCCAAGGACTTCCTCAGCAAGTACAAGCAGCGCTATCCAAAGGTGTTCGCCTTCCTCGAACTGCAGGAACGGCTGGCCCTCAGCCGCGGCTACGTGGAAACAATCCTGGGGCGACGGCGCCCCTTCGCCTTCGACCCCTCAGGCCTCGGCCGCCTGCTGGGCAAGGACCCCCTGGAGATCGACCTGGAGGTGGCGCGCCGCGGCGGCATGGAGGCCCAGCAGCTGCGGGCCGCCGCCAACGCCCCGATCCAGGGCTCCAGCGCCGACATCATCAAGCTGGCCATGGTGCAGCTGCACCATCAGCTGGCGGCGAGCGGCCTGCCCGCCCGGTTGCTGCTGCAGGTGCACGATGAACTGGTGCTGGAGGCGGCCCCCGACGGCCTCGAGGCGGTGCTGGCCCTGACGCGTGAAACCATGGAGCGCGCGGTCACGCTGGCTGTGCCCCTGGTGGTGGAGA
>BJHC01000095.1 GCA_014191535.1 Cyanobium sp.
GGCGCTGAGCAGGGGCGGCTCCCCCAGCTGCAGGGCCTGCAGATACATCTGCGCCAGGGTTTCCACCTCAATGGCGATGCGCAGGGCCTGCTCGAGGCTGCGGCCCAGGGCCACCTGGCCGTGCTGGGCCAGCAGACAGGCCAGCCGATCCCCCAGGGCCTCCACCGCCCGCTGCGAGAGCTCGGCGGTGCCGAAGGTGGCGTAGGGGGCGCAGCGGATGCTGTCGCCGCCGGCCACGGCGGTCATGTAGTGGAAGGGGGGAATGTCGCGGCCGTGGCAGGCCAGGGCAGTGGCGTGGATCGAGTGGCAGTGCAACACCGCCTCGATCTCCGGGCGGCTGGCCAGGATGTCGGCATGGAGGCGCCACTCGGAGGAGGGGCGGCGCGACACGGCACCACTGGCACCACTCGCACCGGGCAGCGGCTGACCCGCCAGATCCAGGGCCACCAGGTCCTCCGGCTGCATCTGGTCGTAGGGCAGGGAGCTGGGGGTGATCAGCATCCCGCCGGCGATGCGCACCGAGAGGTTGCCGGAGGTGCCCTGGTTGATGCCGCTGGCGTTCATGCGCCGGGCCACCGCCACCAGCTGCTGCCGCAGGGCCGGATCAACCATGGCCATAGAGCCCCCGCAGGCCGGCCTCCGTGGCGGGCGACACCCCCCGCTCGGTGATCAGGGCCGTCACCAGCCGCGCTGGGGTGACATCGAAGCCGGGGTTGAACCCGGGGCTGCCATCGGGCGTGAGCTGCACGCTGGCGAGCTGGCCGGCGGCGGGGCCCGCCAGCACCCGCCCCTGGATGGCGGTCACCTCCTCGGGGCTGCGGGCCTCGATCGGAATCTCCGCCACGCCGTCATCGAGGTTCCAGTCGATGGTGGAGGCGGGCAGGGCCACGTAGAAGGGCACGCCGTTGTCGTGGGCCGCCAGGGCCTTGAGGTAGGTGCCGATCTTGTTGCACACGTCGCCGCGGCGGGTGGTGCGGTCGGTGCCCACGATCACCGCATCCACCTGGCCGTGCTGCATCAGATGGCCGCCGGCGTTGTCCACGATCACGGTGTGGGGCACCCCCTCGCGGCCCAGCTCGTAGGCGGTGAGCGAGGCGCCCTGGTTGCGTGGCCTGGTTTCATCCACCCACACGTGCAGGTTCAGGCCAGCGCGGTGGGCCTTATAAATCGGCGCCAGGGCCGTGCCCCAGTCCACCGTGGCCAGCCAGCCGGCATTGCAGTGGGTGAGCACCTGGAAGGGCTGCCCCTGGCGCTCGGGCGGGCGCGCCGCCGCCAATTGCTGGAACACGGCGAGCCCGTGCTCGCCGATGGCCTCGCACATGGCCACGTCCTCATCGGCAATGGCGGCGGCCTCCCGCTGGGCCGCCTCTGCCCGTTGCGCCGGCGGCAGCGGCTGCACCCGATCGCGCACCCGCTCCAGGGCCCAGCGCAGGTTCACCGCCGTGGGGCGGGTGGCATTGAGCTGCTCGAAGGCCGCCGCCAGGGAGGCATCACTGGGATCGGCCTGCAGGGCCAGCATCAGGCCATAGGCGCCGGTGACGCCGATCAACGGCGCCCCGCGCACCACCATCGTGCGGATCGCCGCGGCGGCAGCCTCCACGCTGGCCAGGCTCCGGGTGGTGAAGTGGTGGGGCAGCAGGGTCTGGTCGATCACCCCGACCGAGCGACCCTCCGGCTCCAACCAGATGGTGCGCCAGGCCTTGCCGTCGATGTTCATGGCCGCTGCAGCGCCGCGAGGTCACACCCCCGATCATCCCTGGCGGCGGCGCAGCTGGCCTGGGGTGAGGGGTCAGATCGGCCGGTAACCAAACCAATCCGGCCGCTGCGGCTGGCTGCGCCCCTCGGGATCCGGGCTGAGCTGCACATGCCAGCGCTCACCCCCCAGCAGCTCCAGCTGCTCCAGGGCCAGGCAGTCGTCCACGGCGCAGAGGTCGTCCTTGTGCTGCTGCAGCGCCCCCGGCAACCACTGGCGCTTGGCCGCCGCCTTGGCCGCCGCCGCGGAGCGGGCCACCACCAGGCCGAAGTGGTGCAGCTCCGCCAGGGAATCGGGGCGGTAGGCGCCCAGGTTCACAAACCACAGCCGCTCGGGCCGGGGCGCGGCGGGCTCCCGCCCCAGGCTCACGGCGTAGCCATCCACGTGCTGCACCGCCATGTAGGCATCCAGGTGCAGGCCCTCACGCCTCCCGAACCACTGGCGGCGCAGGTCCGGAAGCGTCTCCTCGATGCTGCGGCCGGCCACGAAGCGCACATCGTGCAGCTCGATCAAGCTGGTGGCGGTGCGGCCCCCCAGCACCACCAGAAACAAGGTGGGCTCAGGGGCCGTTGCAACAGCAGGGGGCACGGGCAGGCGGCGGCCGTTGGCCAAGCCTGCCAGCCGGGCGAGAGTGGAGTGCACTCCCCCAGCCATGGACTTCTTCGCCCAGCAGTGGACCACCTACCGCACCGTGGTGGACCACGACCTGATGGAGCACCAGGGGTTGCGAGCAGCCCTCAGCCAGGCCCTGGCGGCCTGGTTCGAGGCCCGCAGCGCTGACGCCCCCGCCCCGACGCTGGTGGACCTGGGCTGCGGCGACCTGGCCCAGCTGGGCCCCCTACTGCAGGGCCTGCCCCTGGCCAGCTACACCGGCCTGGACCTCACCGAAGCGGTGCTGCCCCTGGCGGCCGCCCAGCTGGAGGGGGCGGTCTTCCCCCGCCACTGGCGCTGCGGCGACCTACTGGCCTGGGCCCAGGGGGAGCTGGCGGATGACCCCAACCCCGAACCGGTGGACCTGATCCACAGCAGCTTTGCGGTGCATCACCTGGCGGATGCCGACAAGCTGGCCTGGCTCGAGGGCTGCCGGCGCCGCATCCGCCCGAATGGCCTGCTGCTCTGGGCCGATGTGTTCCGCCCCGCCGGCGAAACCCTGGAGGCCTACCTGCAGCGTTATCTGCAGCGGGTGGGGCAAGGCTGGCTGGTGCTCAGCGACGCGCAGCGCCAACTGGTGCAGGGCCACGTGGGGCAGTTCGACATCCCAGCTGAACGGGGTGTGATCGAAGACTTGGCCGCCCAGGCCGGCTGGCACTGGCAGTGGGCCTGGCAGGGGTCGCACAACGCCGAAGCGATGGCGGTGCTCACCCCAGCCTGAACCGCTAGCTGTGCTCGCGCAGGAAGCTGATCGCCCCCTGCAGCTCCTCCGCGAAGCGATCGATCTCCTCGGGGGTGGTGGTGAAGCTGAGGCTGGCGCGGGCGGAGGCGCTCAGGCCGTAGTGGCGGTGCAGGGGCTGGGTGCAGTGGTGCCCGCTGCGGATGCAGATGCCGGCGGAATCCAGCAGGGCGGCGATGTCATGGGCATGCACGCCCTCCACGTGGAAGGCCGCCAGGGCTCCGCGGTCGGGCTGCTGCTGCGGGGTGGGGCCCAGCACCGTCAGCCCCTCCACCGCCTGCAGCCGTGCGAACAGCTGGGCGGTGAGCTGCTGCTCCCAGGCGTGGATGCGCTCCAGGCCAATGGCGTTGAGGTAGTCGAGGGCCGCGCCCATGCCGATGGCCTCGCCGATGGCCGGGGTACCCGCCTCAAATTTGTGGGGCAGGCCGGCCCAGCTGCTGTGGTCGAGGTAGACGTCCTGGATCATTTCGCCGCCCCCCAGGAACGGCGGCATCGCCTCCAGCAACGCCTCGCGGCCCCACAAGAAGCCCATGCCGGTGGGGCCGCAGAGCTTGTGGGAGCTGCCCACCAGGAAATCAGCCCCGATGGCGGCCACATTCACCGGCAGGTGGGGCAGGCTCTGGCAGGCATCCACCAGCAGCAGCGCGCCTACGCCATGGGCCAGGGAGGCCACCTCGGCGATGGGGTTGAGGCAGCCGAGGGTGTTGCTCACCTGCACCAGGCTCACCAGGCGGGTGCGTTCGCTGAGCTGGCGGCGCAGGTCGTCGAGGTCGAGGCTGCCTTCGGGGGTCACCCCGGCGTGGCGCAACACGCAGCCGGTGCGCTGGGCCAGCAACTGCCAGGGCACCAGGTTGCTGTGGTGCTCCATCACCGTGAGCAGCACCTCATCGCCGGGGCGCAGGTTGGCTTCCCCCCAGCTGCGGGCCACCAAATTGATGGCCTCGCTGGCGTTGCGGGTGAACACGATTTCGTTGGGGGAGCTGGCGCCAATGAAGGCCGCCGCCTTGGCGCGGGCCCCCTCAAACCCCTCGGTGGCCCGGGCGCTCAGCTGGTGGGCGCCGCGGTGCACGTTGGCGTTGTCGTGGTCGTAGTAGTGCTGCAGGGCCTCGAGCACCTGGCGGGGCTTCTGGCTGGTGGCGGCGTGATCCAGGTAGATCAACGGCTGGCCGAGGCAGGCGGTCTGGGCCAGCAGCGGGAAATCCGGCCGGGTGAGGGCCGCCAGGTCGGTGGCCCCCTCCAGGGAGAGGGCTGCTGCCGGGGTGGGTGCAGGGCTGGGGAGGGTGCTGGTCATCGGGCCTCCAGCAGCAGCCGCTCCAGGGGGCAACTGGCACGTGCCGGGGTGGGCAGCTGGCGCAGCACCTCCGCACAGACGGCGCGCTTCAGCAGACCGGCGGCCTGGTCCGCATCGATGCCGCGGCTCTGCAGGTAGAAGAGCTCCTCCGTCTGCAGGCTGCTCACGGTGGCGCCGTGGGCGCACTTCACATCGTCCGCCACGATTTCCAGTTCGGGCTTGGTGTCGATCCGAGCCCGGTCGGAGAGCAGCAGGTTGCGGCTGAGCTGGGCCGCGTTGGTGCGCTGGGCAGCGCGGGGCACCCGCACGGCGCCGTTGAACACACTGCGGCCCTGGCCGGCGGCCACGGCTTTGTGCAGTTGATCGAGCTGCCCTTCCGGCCCGCCGAACTGCACGTGGCTATGGGTGTCGGCGATCTGGCGGCCCTCCACCAGCTGCAGCCCCCGCAGGGTGCTCTCCGCCTGGCCATCCACCTGCAGCAGCCGCGGCTCCAGCCGCGCCAGGCCCCAACCCGCCGTCACGGTGGTGAGGGCCACCGCGCTCTCGGGCTCCTGCTCCAGGGCGAGGTGAGCCAGCAGCGCCGCCTGCGGCGAGCCCAGGGCCACGAGGCCGTAGTCCAGCCGCGCACTGCGGGCTAGGTGGGCCTCCAGCACCAGGCTGGTGAGGCCGGCCTGCTCCGCCAGCAGCTGCTGGCTCAGCTCCAGCTGGGCCTTCTCCTCCAACACCAACAGCACGCGCAACGGCAGCAGGGCCTCCGGCTGGGTGCTCACCAGCTCCAGGCGCACCCGGGCGCGGCTGGCCACCCGCAGGGCCAGCACCCGGCCGGCGGTGGCGTGATTCAGATCCACGGGCCAGTGGTGCTCACAGCCGGTGGCGGCCAGGGTGTGGCCCAGGCCCTGGGCGAGGTCAGCGGCGCTCAGCGGCTGCAGCCCCGCCGGCAACGTGTGGCCCTCCAGGGGATCCCGGCAGCCGTCCAGGTGCAATCGCAGCACATCTGGCTCGGCCGCTGGCAGCGGCGGCTGTGGCGCGCCGGCGCTGGCGGGGGCCAGGGGCAGCTGGGCCAGCAGGGAGAGATCGGTGAAGCGCCAGTCCTCCTGGCGCGCTGAGGGCAGCGGTTGCTCCGCCAGGGCACGGCGGCCACGCTGCTGCACCGCCGCCAGATCTCCGGCGGGGGGCGGCAGCTGGGCCAACCAGGGGGTCAACCAGGCCGTGTCACGCCCGGGTGCCGCAGCGAGGCTGGTGCCCATTCAGGCCACCTCCGCCGGGGTGCGGGGTTCGCCCGCCTCCAGGGCCGCCAGCTCCTGATCCACCCAGTCGTAGCCGCGCTGCTCGAGCTCCAGGGCCAGCTCCTTGCCGCCGGTGCGCAGGATGCGGCCCGCCGCCATCACATGCACGTAGTCGGGGGTGATCGCATCCAGCAGACGCTGGTAATGGGTGATCAACAGGGTGGCGTTGTCGGCGTTGGCCAGCTG
>BJHC01000096.1 GCA_014191535.1 Cyanobium sp.
CACATGCGCCCGCGACGGCGCCAGCGCAGGCTCCCTGCTGTGGCAGGGCAGCCATCAACCCCTCGAGGGCTGCACGGGGTACAGCCACTTCTGAGGGCGACGGGGCCGGGGCCAGCACCCATCGGGAGCCACAAAAAAGCCGCCCCGAAGGGCGGCAGGGGGGGCTGAACAGCGCAGATCAGCGCAACTCAGAGCTCACTTCCAGTTCTTGGCCACGATCTCGGCCAGGTCGACCACGCGCTGGCTGTAGCCCCACTCGTTGTCGTACCAGCAGACGATCTTCACCATGTTGCCGCCCATCACCAGGGTGAGGTCGGCGTCCACGATCGTGCTCTCGTCGGTGCCGGCGTGGTCGCTCGACACCAGGGGCAGGTCGCAGTACTTGATGATCCCCTTCATGCCGTTCTCGGAGGCGGCCTTCAGCACGGCATTCACCTCTTCGGCGCTGGTGTCGCGGCCGGTCTCGAACACCATGTCGCACACCGACACGTTGGGGGTGGGAACGCGCAGGGCGATGCCGCTGAGCTTGCCCTTCACCTCGGGATACACCAGGGCCACGGCCTTGGCCGCACCGGTGCTGGTGGGAACAATGTTCACGGCGGCGGCGCGGGCACGGCGCAGGTCGCGGTGGGCGGCGTCGAGGATGCGCTGGTCACCCGTGTAGCTGTGGGTGGTGGTCATCGTGCCCTTCACGATCCCGAAGGCCTGGTCGATGGTCTTCACGATCGGCGCCATGCAGTTGGTGGTGCAGCTGGCGTTGCTGAGGATGTCCCAGTCCTCGTGGCGGTACTGATCGGCGTTCACGCCCACCACGAAGGTGCCCACCTTGGCGCCCTTGCCGGGGGCCGTGAGAATGACTTTCTTGGCGCCGGCTTCGAAGTGCTTGCTGGCACCGACGTCATCGTTGAACACACCGGTGGACTCGATCACCAGGTCGACGCCCCAATCCTTCCAGGGGAGGTTGGCGGGGTTGCGGTCATAGAAGGTTTTGATCGTCTTGCCGTTGATGACGATCGTGTCCTGGGTGGTGGACACCTCTGCATTGCGCAGGGGGCCAAGCATCGAGTCGTACTTGAGCAGGTGGGCGTTGGTGTTGGTGTCACCGGAGCCATTGATGCCCACCACCTCGATGCCGGTGTTGGCACCGCGGCTCAGCCAGCAACGCATGAAGTTGCGACCGATGCGGCCGAATCCGTTGATCGCAACCTTCAAGGTCATGGCGGAACGCGGCCGAAGCCGCTGGCAAGGGGAGATTTGGGGGCCGATCATACCGAGATCGCTGGCTGTCCCCAGATGGGGACAACGGGCCCGGCGAGACAAGCAGGGGTTCTCGGCTTAGCGTCGCCACAGGCTTGGACACGCCCTTGGGTCAGCAGCTGGATCGCCACCAACCCGTGCACTTCATCGGCGTCGGTGGGATCGGCATGTCGGCCATCGCCGGGATCCTGGCGGACCGCGGCTATGCGGTGAGCGGCTCCGACCCCCGCGACAACGCCGTGCTGCAGGACCTGCGCAGCCGCGGGGTGCGCGTCTTCCGCGAGCAGAGCGCCGCCACCATCAACGCCATCCGCAGCGGCACCTCCACCGCGCCGCTGGTGGTGGTGAGCTCGGCGGTGCCGGCCCACAACCCCGAACTGGAGGAGGCGCGCCGCTCCGGACTGCAGGTGCTGCACCGCTCCGATGTGCTGGCGGCCCTGATCGCCGAGCAGAGCAGCGTGGCCGTGGCCGGCAGCCACGGCAAAACCACCACCAGCACGTTGATCGCCAGCCTGCTGCACGCCACCAACCACGACCCCACCGCCGTGATCGGCGGCGTGGTGCCCGCCTTCGGCAGCAATGGCCGCAATGGCCAGGGCGCGCTGCTGGTGGCGGAAGCGGATGAATCCGACGGCACCCTGGTGAAGTTCCAGGCCTGGTTGGGGGTGATCACCAACCTGGAGCTGGACCACACCGACCATTACCCCGACCTGGCAGCCCTGATCGCCACCGTGCAGCGCTTCGGCCGCGGCTGCCAGCAGCTGCTGGCCAACCGCGACTGTCCGATCCTGCGGGAGCAGTTCGAGGCCAGCCATTGGTGGTCGATCCGCGACCCCGAAGGCGTGGCCTTTGCCGCCATCCCGGAGCAGCTGGACGGCGACGGCACCGTGGCCACCTTCTACGAAAACGGCATCGCCGTGGGGCGTTTCACGCTGCCGCTGCCCGGGCTGCACAACCTCAGCAATGCGGTGGCCGCCATGGCCGCCTGCCGGCTGCACGGCGTGTCGTTTGCGGAATTGCGCCGGGCGGTGGAGGGGTTGCAGGCCCCCGGCCGCCGCTTCGACTACCGCGGCACCTGGCATGGCCGCCAGGTGGTCGACGACTACGCCCACCACCCCAGCGAAGTGGACGCCACCCTGGCCACCGCCCGGCTGATGGTGAGCAGCGGCCGCACCACCCTGCCGGAGCCTCCCCAGCGCCTGCTGGCCATCTTCCAACCCCACCGCTACAGCCGCACGGCGGAGTTTCTGGAGCCCTTCGCCCAGGCCCTGTGCCAGGCGGATGCGGTGATCCTGGCGCCCCTCTACGCCGCGGGTGAAGCCCCGATCCCAGGCATCTCCAGCGAAGCGCTGGCGGCCGCGATTCAGCGGCTCCGGCCTGAGCTGCCGGTGTCGGTGAGCAGCAGCCTGGATGCGCTCACCGATGCGGTGGTGGAACGCAGCCAACCCGGTGATCTGGTGCTGGCCATGGGGGCCGGCGATGTGAACGGTCTGTGGAGCCGCCTGCAGCAACGCCAGGAGCACTCCGCCGCCGTACCCCTGGCGGCCTGAGGGCGGTGGGGTCCACGGCTCCACAGGGTCTACGCCGGGCCGTGGGGCTGGCGGACTACACCACCTGGCGGGTGGGGGGCGAGGCCCAGTGGTTCGCCGAACCGGACAGCCGCGAGCAGCTGCAGGCCCTGCTGGCCTGGGCCCAACGGGAGCAGCTCCCCTGGGGGGTGATCGGCGCTGGCTCCAACCTGTTGATCAGCGACCAGGGGCTCCCCGGGCTCACCCTCTGCAACCGCCGCCTGCAGGGGCTGGCCCTCGAGGCCAGCAGCGGCCTGATCGAGGCGGAGGCGGGCGAACCGATTCCATCCCTGGCGCGGCGGGCCGCCCGCGCCGGGCTGGCGGGCCTGGAATGGGCCGTGGGCATCCCCGGCACCGTCGGCGGAGCCGCCGTGATGAACGCCGGCGCCCAGGGGGGCTGCACCGCCGAGGTGTTGCGCAGCGTCACCGTGGTGGACCCGCAGCGGCCGGAGGCACCCTTTGAGCTGACGGCGGACCAGCTGGACTTTGCCTACCGCCACAGCCGCCTGCAGCTGGAACCCCTGGTGGTGCTGGCGGCCCGTTTCCAGCTCCAACCCGGCCAGGACCCGGCCGCGGTGAGCCAGCGCACCAGTGCCAACCTGCACAGCCGCACCAGCACGCAGCCCTACCAGCAGCCCAGCTGCGGCAGCGTGTTCCGCAACCCCGAACCCCAAAAGGCCGGTCAGCTGATCGAGGCGCTGGGCCTCAAGGGGCTGAAGGTGGGGGGGGCGGAGGTGTCGCCGATCCACGCCAATTTCATCGTCAACACCGGTGGTGCCACCGCCGCCGATATCGACCAGCTGATCGCCCAGGTGCAGGACCGGGTGCACGCTGCCCACGGCATCGCCCTGCACCCGGAGGTGAAACGGCTGGGGCCATTCGAGGGGCTCGCCCTGGCGGCCTGAGCCCCGGCCTGAAGCCCCGCCGGGGGCAGCACGTAGCCTGCGCCCAACCCCGTACCCCCGCCATGGCCGGATTCGGACTGCCCAACTTCGGCCAGCTCACCGAGGCGTTCAAGAAGGCTCAGCAGATCCAGCAGGACGCCGCCAAGCTCCAGGAGGAGCTCGATGCCATGGAGCTGGAGGGCCAGAGCAGCTGCGGCCGCGCCAGCGTCTGGCTGTCCGGCAACCAACAACCGCTGCGGGTGCGCCTGGCGCCGGAGCTGCTGGCGGAGGGCGCCTCCAGTACCGAAGCGGCCACGCTCGAGGCCCTCAGGGCCGCCTATGAGGTCTCCACCGGCACAATGAAGCAGCGGATGGAGGAGCTCACCGGCGGGCTCAACCTCAATCTGCCCGGCCTTGGTTGATCGGGCCGCTGTCCTCGGCAGCCGGATCGTCCTGCCGCCGCCGCCGCCGGGAGGGCTGGCGCAGCCGCTGATCCAGCAGCTGGGGATCATCCCGCCGGCCCCGCTGGCTCACGCGCTCGGCCTGGGCCAGGGCGTCATCCAGGCAGATGCGATAGAGCCCCTGGCGATCCCAGCCACTGCCCACGGCACAACCGGGATCACCGCGGTGCAAGCAATTGCTGAACCGGCAACTCTGGTGGGCCAGCCGTTGCCGAATCTCGGGGAAGAGGGGCCCCAGGGCCCCCGGATCGACTGGCAGGTCGGGCCGGTTGAACCCCGGTGTGTCCGCCAGCAGCGCCCGCTCCGCCAGGGGATAGAGCTCCACATGGCGCGTGGTGTGACGGCCGCGCTGCAGCCGGCCCGATACGGCGCTCACCCGCAGGCTGAGCTGCGGCAACAGGGCATTGATCAGGCTGCTCTTGCCCACCCCCGACGGACCGCAGAGCACGGCGATCCCCGGCTGGCTCAGCCGCTGCCGCAAGGCGTCGATGCCTGTGCCCTGCTGGGCGGACACCAACAGGGGCCCATACCCCCACCCCTGCAGCCGCTCGCACCAGGCCTGGGCAGCGGCGGCGGGGAGTAGATCGGCCTTGGTGAGCACCAGCTCCACCGCCACGCCGGTGCGCTCCGCCGTGAGCAGGAAGCGGGTGAGCTGCAGGGGGTCCAGCTGCGGCTGATCCAGGGCCACGGCCACCACCACCCGGGTGCAGTTGGCCACCGCTGGCCGCTCCAGCAGGCTGTGGCGGGGCTCCAGGGCGGCAATGGCCCCACGGCCCTGGGGCCAATCGATCCCGTCCACCTGCACGCGGTCGCCCACGCAGATCTGCTGGCCGGTTTTGCCGAGGCGGGTGCGCCGCACGCACAGCAGCTGCTCGAGGCCGTTGGGGCCGGGCTGATCGAGCCACACCCGGCAGTAGTTGGCCTCCAGGGCCATCACCCGGGCCGAGGCCGCTTCAGCCACCGCGGCGGATCAACAGGCGCACGGCGTCCCCATCGGCGCTGGCCGCCAGCGGTTCCAGCTCCACCCGGTGGCCCGCCTCCCGCAACCCGGCGGCCACCAGCCGCTCCGGTTCACCGGCATCGAGATCCACCTGCAGCCACTGGCCGGGATCCAGTTTCTCGAGGGCCAGCTTGCTGCGGATGAAATTGAGCGGACAGGGGGTGCCGCGCAGATCCAGGCACTGGCTGGGCTGAGCAGCCGGGCCGCTCACCCGAACAACCCGCCGAACAGGCCGCTCTTGTGGGGATGCTTCTGCCCCTTGGCGCTGTGGTGACCCGCCAGTTGCTGCAAGAGATCGCGCTCTTCAGCGCTGGTCTTGGTGGGCAGCTGCACCTTGAGGCTGATCAGGTGATTGCCGCGGGCCACGGGATTGCCCAACTTGGGAACCCCCTTGCCGGTGAGGGTGAGCACGGCACCGGGCTGGGTGCCGGCGGGGATCTCCAGCTCGGT
The DNA here is from genome assembly GCA_014191535.1 of Cyanobium sp. Classification (GTDB taxonomy): domain Bacteria; phylum Cyanobacteriota; class Cyanobacteriia; order PCC-6307; family Cyanobiaceae; genus Vulcanococcus. Next base: position 5,621 of record BJHC01000096.1, read on the forward strand.
GGGGCCATCCACGGTGTCCACCTCGATGGTGTCGCCGAGGATCGCCTGGAGGTAGTTCACCGCCACCTCCGATTGGATGTTGATGCCGTCGCGCCGCAGGGTCGGATGCGACTGCACCGTGAGGAACACGTACAGATCACCAGCGGGGCCGCCCCGTTGGCCGGCATTGCCCTCGTTGGCCACCCGCAGCCGGGTGCCGGAATCCACCCCGGCGGGAATGTTGATCCGCAACTTCTTGCGCACCTGCTGCAGGCCCTGGCCGCCGCAG
>BJHC01000097.1 GCA_014191535.1 Cyanobium sp.
GGGGCTGCGCGGCAGCCAGTCGCCCTTGCTGGCGGCAAAGTCGCGCAGGGCCGGCAGGCCCTCAAACGGATGGCGGTTCAGGCCGCCCAGCTCTAGGCCCAGCATGCCGAGGGCCTGCTCGAGGTCCCGCTGCAGGCCGGCTTCGCTGAGGTCGTTGGTGCTCACGAAACCATCCCGCTGGTTGCGGAAAACACGGATGCCGGCCCCCATGCCGAAGGCCGGGGTGACGCTGGTGATCGTGTCCTGTTCCGCCAACACCCCCAGGTGGTCGGTGCGCTCCAGGAACACCTCCACCAGGTCGGCGCCGGCGGCGCTGCCTGCCCCCAGCAGCGCTTCAAGCCGTGGGGCCCAGCGCTGATCGAGTGGACCGTTCAGCAGGTTGTGCACGGGTGGGGTGCCGTCCGGGGAGACGGCGCGGGAGATGAGGGTCACGCGCGACTCAGCGCACGGCCGGTTGGAACTGTTCGCTGCGGATGGGGCTCATCAGGAACAGCTTGGCCATCTCGGCGGCGTTGGCGGCCCAGAACGGCAGCTTGCGCAGCAGCTTCACCGGGGCGGGAGCGCTGCCCTGGTCGGCGGCGCTGAGCTGGTTGTTGTTGCGGACCAATCGCTCCAGACGCGTGTAGAACTTCGGATGGTCCACATTCAGCACCACGGGGAACACGCGGGCTGAGGTCTCGTTGGTTTTGGCGATCACGTACTTGTCGTAGTCGCGGGCATCGAGCCCCAGGGCCTCATAGAACTCCTTGCGGGCCACATCGCGCACGTACATGGTGGCGAACACGGCCAGCAGGAAGAAGCGGCACCAGAGGCGGGCGCGCAGGCCGGTGACGCTCTTGGGCTGGGCCTTCATCAGGGCGTCGAAGAAGTCGCCGTGGCGGTTTTCGTCCTGGCACCCGTTCTCGACGAAGTTGAAGATCGGGAAGATCTTGCTGTCGGGGTTCTTCTCGAGATGGCGGAAGATGGCGATGTAGCGCCAGTAGCCGATCTTCTCGGAGAGATAGGTGGCGTAGAAGATGTACTCGGGTTTGAAGTAGGTGTAGGCCTTGTTGGCGGTGAGGAAGCCGAGGTCGAGCTGCAGCCCGAAGTCGCTCATCGCCTTGTTGAGGAAACCGGCATGGCGGGCCTCATCGCGGGCCATGTGGGCGAAGCACTCAGCCAGCAGAGGGTTCTTGGTTTTGATGCGGCGGCTCAGTTCCTTGTAGAGCAGGAACCCGGAGAACTCGGAGGTGCAGCTCTGCTCCAGAAACTCAACGAACACCTTGCGGGTTTCGGGATCGAGTTTGTCGGCGGCGCCTTCGAACTCCTCGTTGCGAACGAAGTGGTGTCGGTTGTAATCCTTGCGGAACTCCTCGCAGATGGCCTCGAGTTCCTGGGCGTTGGGGCTGAGGTCCATGGCGGCCATGGCCTCGAAATCCGTGGTGTAGAACCGCGGGGTGAGGATCGTGTCCTTCACCGGATCCTTGATCGCCGGTGCGTCGGGGCTCCCGATGGCGGCGTTGCTGGGGCTGGTGGCAGCGTCAGGCGTGGCAACGGCGGTGGGAGGCACCATCGGTGGCATCAGATGGACAGAACCTGCATCGTAGGCGGCTTCAGGTTGCCGCCGGCGCCTCTGTAACTGCTGAAGGCTGGCCCAATGGGCCGCCGGTGCTGCTCAGTTGGCCCCCAGCCACTTCTGGCCGTTGAGCCGCTGCACCAGGCGCGACACCAGCAGCGCCAGGGTCATTTTTTTCTCATCGATCAGGAACGACTCCAACAGGCTGGGTTCCGCACCCGATTCAGCCAGGGCAATGGTTTTGGGCGAGCTGATGGCCTCGGCCGTGAAGCAGAGCCAGAAGCGCCGGCCGCCGCTGAGCTGACCCACCACCATCCAGCAGGGGCTCCCCACCACCGGCATGGGCCCCTGCTCAAAGCTGAGCTCGCAGGCGGGCCCGCCGTAGGCGGCGATCTCCTTCTGCAGTGCCGGAATCAGCAACGTGGGCACAAAGCTGCCGAAGGGCTGATCCTCCGGGGCCGGTGGCTTGGCTGCCGGTTTGTCGGCCGCGGGCTTCGCGGATGCTGGCTTGGCGGAATCAGTCACCCTCGCTGGCCCCTGGGGTCATGTGGATCGGACTTTAGGGAGCCTGGCGCCATCGGCGGTCACCAGTCGTCGTCGGCCGGTGCGTTCCAATCCTCAGCACTGGAGCTGGTTGCGCCGCCGCCTCCGCTTGTCGCGGCTTGCGGTGCCTTGGCGGAGCCGCGGCGGATCACCCGGAACGGCACCGACACGGTGGGTGGTGGGTCGGAGGCGCTGCGGCTGGGGCCTGCCCAGGGGGTGGATCGGCGCTGTGGCCGCTCAGGTGCGGAGCGTGAGGGGGGCCCGTCATCGGCGCCGCGGCGCACTTGGCGGCGGGGACGCAGGGCGGTGGGCTGGGTCTGCAGGGCCAGGGCCGCCCCGGCGGCGCTGATGCCGGCCCCTACTGCCACACCGCTGGCCAGCCATCCCCCCAGGGGCCAGGCCGGGCTGGTCCAGGTGAGCAGCCGCAGGGCCACCCAGGGCCGTGGATTCACGGCGGCGATCAGCAGCACCGCCAGCAGGGGCGAGAGCAGCGGCAGCAACAACAGGCGGGTCAGCAGGGCAGGCACGGTGGGTTGACCCTCAGGGCTGGATGGGGCCGCTCCAGCGGCGCAGCTGGCCCAGCTCCAAACCGAGGCAATCGAACACCCGGATCACCAGAAAGTCCACCATCTCCTCGAGGTTGGTGGGCCGGTGATACCAGGCGGGTACGGGTGGGGCGATGCGGGCCCCGGCTTCCGCCAGGGCGGTGAGATTGCGCAGGTGCACCAGGTTCCAGGGCAACTCCCGCGGGCAGATCACCAGCGGACGCCCCTCCTTGAGGTGCACATCCGCCGCCCGCTCCAGCAGGTCGGTGGCCACCCCGCTGGCCATCCGGCCCACCGCACCCATCGAACAAGGGAGGATCACCATGCCGGCCGTGCGATGGCTGCCGCTGGCGATGGCCGCCGCCTGGTCGCTCCAGCGGTGGCAGCGGAGTGTGCCGGCCTCCGTGCCGGTTTGCTCGCGCCAGAACAGCTGTTGTGCCTGGGGATCCACGGGCACCTTGATGCCCAGTTCGGCGAGCCAGACATTGATGGCCCCGCGGCTGACCACCAGATCCACGGTTTCGCCGGCCTCCAGCAGCAGTTGCAGGGCCCGCAGCGCTAAGGGCTGGGCACTGGCGCCGGAGACCCCCAGCACGATCGGCAGACGCTGCGGGCTGGCCATGGATCAGCCTTCGTCGTCGCCCGTGTTGTCGCCGTCATCGCGGTCATCCCCCTCCGGATCGCTGCCGCCGCGACGGTCGCGGTGGTCGGGAACGTATTCCTCGTAGCCCTCGGGCAGCACCACCGCCAGATCGATCTGGTGCCGCAGCACATCGACCTTCTGGATGATCACCTCCACGGCGTCCCCCAGCATGTAGCTGCGGCGGTTTTTGCGCCCCACCAGACGGTTCTGACGGGAGCGGTACTCGTACCAGTCGTCCTTGAGGGAGCTGACGTGCACCAGGCCCTCCACCTGGGACGGGGGCACCTCGACGAAGAAGCCATAGCTCTGCACGCCGCTGATCACACCGGTCAGGGTCTGGCCCACCAGGGGCTCCGCCTGCCGGGCCTGGGCCATGGCCAGGGCATCGCTCTGCAGTTCGGTGACAAAGCGGGAGCGACCATTGAGGCGGTGCAGCAGCGTGCTGCTGCGGCCCTCCTCCAGGGGCGCCAACTGGCTGGGGGTGAGCAGGGGCCAGTCGATCACCCCATGGCTGCTGTCACCGGCGATGTCCACCCGGGTCTTGTGGCGCACGGAGGGGCGGTCCTTGCCTTCGCTCAGCAGCAGCACCAGCAGGTGCTGGTTCCAGAGGTCGGCGTAGTGCAGCGCCGGGCAGCTCCAGGGGGCCACGGCCACGGGCTCCGCCGCCAGGGTGTTGGGGCCCGGTTCGGCGCTGAGGGTCACGGGCTTGAGCGGGTCGCGCAGTTGCTGCTGCAGCACGCGGCTGCGGTCGCTGGCGGCGAAGGCGGTGGCCAGTTCCTGGGCGGTGGCGTTGCCATCGGCCGCCAGCTCCAGGGGAATCTCCAGGGCCAGGGCCGCCTTGGCCACGTCGTTGAGGGCCTCCGCATCGGGGGCGGGGTTCTGGGCATAGATCGCCGGCAGTTCCAGGGCCGCGCAATGGCGGCCCAGGGCCCGGTGGGCCGGCAGCAGCAGCTCCCGCAGCAGACCGGCCGGACTCTGGGCCGGATCCAGTTGCACCAGCCAGCCCTGGCGGCTTTCGTCCGGTTCGGGGATCGCCAGGTCCCCCAGCCCATCAATGGCGGGCATGGCCAGCGCCAGGTCGATCGAACCGGCGCTGAGGCGTCGTTGGCTCAGCGTTTGGGCCAGGGCGATCAGCTGCTCCAGCAGGGGCAGCTGATCCTTGAGGGCCTTGAGGGCTGCGGGGGTGGTGCGGGCCTTGGGTTTGCGCTCCGCCAGGGCCTGCAGGCCCTTGGCATCCACAGCGGCGTCCACCTGGATGGTGCTGCGGCAGAAGCGGTAGTGCTGCAGCTCCCCCTCCGGGCTGATCTCGAGGAGCACGGAGAGGGCAGCGCTGCTGCTCCCGGCCTTGAAGGCAGCGGCCTTGGTGAGGGCTGGGGGTAACAGGGGCACCCAGCTGCTGCCCAGGCAGAGGCTTTCGCCCTGCTCCCGCAGGAACAGGTCCAGGGGGCTGCCAAAGCCGATGCGTTCAGCGATGGCGGGGGCATGCACCCACAGGCGATGGCCCGCATCGCTGCTCTCCAGGGAGACCGCCGGCAGGATCGGCGCCTCGCTGCCGTTCCACAGCTCCAGCGCCAGGGTGGGCAGGGCGGTGAGGTCGTCCCGATCCTTGGCCTCGGGGGTTTTGAGGGTGGCCTTGGGGGCGGCGGGTTGTTCCCGCAGGCCGTGCTTGGTGAGCAGCAAATCCAGATCAGCGGCCGGGCCGGCGTTCACCGCCAGGCTGCGGGCCACGTGCCCCTGGGGGGCCAGTTGTCCCACGGGGTAGCGATCCACCCGCACCTCCACCACCGACTCCTCGGCGGGCTGCAGGTACTGGCTGTCGCCGCTGGGCAGCTCGATGCTGGTGAGCAGGCGGTCATCCAGGGGCACCGCCACCAGCCGTTCGTTCTGCTGCTCCACATGGGCCAGCAGGCTGGTGGTGTTGCGCTCGAGGATGCACTGCACGCCCCCCTCGGGGGAGCGGCGACGGCCCCCCTCCCGGGTGATGCGCACCAACACCCGATCCCCGTTCCAGGCGTGGTTGAGCTGGTTGTCGCGGATGTAGATGTCTTCGCCGCCGTCATCGCGCAGGGCAAAGCAGAACCCTTTGCTGCTGCAGCGCAGCCGCGCTTCGATCAGCCCCTCGTCCTCCACCCGGCTGATGCCTTGGTCGTCTTCGGCGAGCACCCCCGCCTTGACCAGGCCGCTGAGGGCAATGCGCAGCAGTTCCTTATCGGCCTTGGCGCTGATGCCGAGGGCTTTCTCCAGCTTGCTGATGCTGAGCTGCTCGGCGGCGGGCAGCTGGTCGATCAGGGAGGCGACCGTGAATTTCATGACTTCCGGGAACGTGCCCTGGGACAGGGCTGATCGGGCCGTTTGGCGGGGATGGCTGGCGTCAGCCGGGGGGCTTCTGCTGGGGAGTTCAACCAGGTGGCTTCAACGGGTGGCAAACAGGTCCTGAAGACGGCCAACGCCTTCGGGATCTTTTGCAACACACCAACTGTACTCAGCTGTTCGTCCCTGCCAACCGTGCCGGAGGGGCGGAGGCCAGACCAGACCAGGCCAGGCCAGGCTAGACCCTCAGCTTTGGCTGTCGTCGGCGCCAGGGGTTTCGCCGCCGCCCTC
>BJHC01000098.1 GCA_014191535.1 Cyanobium sp.
GCGCCGCGTGCTGAAGGTTATGCTCGATCCCGAAGAGTTTCTCAGCGACTACGGCATTCGCTCCATCTCAAAACGGCACGAACAAGACCCCTATCGCTTTAACCACAACCACCAAGAATACGTTGTTCAATATCTCCCAGCGGAATCTGATTCAGGCCTCTTTGGCGGCAACAGCAACTGGCGTGGCCCGATCTGGATGCCCGTCAATTTCATGATCATCCGTTCCTTACTCGCGTACTTTTTGTTTTATGGCAAAGACTTCACAATTGAATTCCCGACAGGCAGTGGTCAATTAGCAAACCTGTATGAAGTCAGCGAGGATCTAGCCTCTCGGCTCGTCTCGATCTTTATCCGCAACGAGGCAGGCATGCGACCAGTGTTTGGCAGCCAGAAAACCTTCCAAAACGATCCCCACTGGAAGAATCACCTGCTCTTTTATGAATACTTCCATGGAGACAATGGAGCCGGTATTGGCGCCAGCCATCAGACCGGATGGAGTGGACTAGCATCCAACTTGATTCACTTTTTTGCAACAAACTCCCAAGATTCGCTACTAAAAGGAGCCAACTACGCAGTTAAAAAATGATCGACCGATCAAGTCAATACACCATGAGTACCGTGCCGATTGAAGCCCCGGGATATGTAGCTGCCGCACTCACCACCGCCAGCTTCTTCCCACAATCGGCATGTGTGGACTGTTCACCTCAGGAGTGATCGCCTGGGCGATTTTTGGCTTGATCACTCCTGATGGGCCTGTTCTGATTGCCAACCTGATCACAGCGTTGCCTACGGGACTTCATCCTGCAACGCAGGGTGTTGAACCTCCGGCGACGGTGTTGAACCGCATCCCACCGTTAGGCCGTGGTGGTGTGTTGATGCATGGATCATCCCGTAGCCCAGAGCACGCCGACACCCCAGTGCGATGGCGAGCATGCCCTTGCTGGCGGGCGTGTAAGCGCATGCAGAGGACGACACCCTGACACCGCCGGCACCCAATCCAGGTGCCGATTCGATCAGGCCGCAGAAGCCTTGCGTTGCTGCGCGGCATAAACAGCAGCACCGGCAGCGACCACGGCCAACCCGCCGCTGACGGCCAGGAAGGCCAGGGTCTGCAGCAGCAGCAAGAAGACGCCGAGCGCTGAAAACGCCGTGATCCGGATCTTGGCCTTGATCAGCATGGTGAGCAGCAGGATCACGGTGGCCTTGAGGGCAAGCACCTTGGCTGCCGTGATCGGGCAGAACGGGTTGAACAACATGCCAAACACGTCAGTGAATCCATGCTGATGCCGGACCGCGACCACCGCGAGGGCTCCGGGGCTCCAGGGCGCCAGTAAGGTCCGCCCATTGCACCGCTCTGGGCATGGGCTTTCGCTATCTCAACGGGCTCGCAAGCCGCGAGAACCTCGACACCTTCCTGGGCCTGATGGATCTGGCGGCCGGGGCCGGGGATTCAGCCGACAACGTGTTTGAGCTGACGCACCGGCTGCGGGCCTCCAAGCCGATGCAGCTCTGCCTGAAACGGCTGGCGCAACACCCCGCAAGCCAGGCGTTGATCGAACGGCGCCATGTGAGCGCCCCCTACGACAGCGCTGCGCTGAGGGCCCTGCCTGCCGGCAGCTTGGGCCACACCTATGGAACGGTGATGGCGGTGATGGGCTACGACATCAACTTCTTCCCAAAACCGGAGTTTTTCGCATCCCTGGAAACGGATGCCGACTACGTGAATTACCGCGTCTCCGCCACCCATGACCTCCACCACATCCTGAGTGGCTTCAGCCTCAACAACTACGGCGAGCTCGGCGTGATCAGCATCAGCGTGGCCCAGTTCTCCCATCCGAGCTCAGCATTCCTGGATCTGATGTCGCTGCTGTTCAGCTGGTTCCGCAGTGACACCCCCATCGATCAGCTCGAAACAGTCCAGGACCAGGCACGGTCCGCAAGCTATGCCTACAAGCTGATCGGCAATGGCCTCGAGATGGGCCTGAATGCCCAACCGCTGTTCCCCGTGATCTGGGAGGAGCGCATGGAGCAAAACCTCGACGAGCTGCGCGCCGAGCTGGGCATTGTGCCGGTCTTGGACGGCCCCTGGAGCTGGGCCTCGAATCCCGAAATCCGCCAGGCCTTGGGCTGGTGACCCCGCAGCCGGCAACCGGCGGGGCACCGGGGTCGATCCATAGAATCTGAAGCAATGTTGAAACGCTTGGGGCTGATGTGATGCGGATGTGGTGCAGCGCTTGACATCTTCCGTCGCCCTCCTGTCGCGCCCGAGCCGCCCCCCGCAGACCACCCCCCAGCCGCAGTACCCCAGCAAGGCTGAGTTGCTGCAGGCCCTGCCGGCGGAGCTGACGCGGTTCAACCCCGTGAAGGCCTGGGGAAGCCTGGGGATGTCCCTGGGGTTGTCGGTGCTGGCCTACGGCGTGGGCACCCAGATCCCCCTGCAGCTGTGGGCCACCCCGCTGTGGCTGCTCTATGGCGCCGTCACCGGCACGGTGGTGATGGGGCTATGGGTGCTGGCCCATGAATGCGGGCACAACGCCTTCCACCCCAACCGGCGGCTTGAGCGCTGGATCGGCTTCCTGCTGCACAGCGCGCTGCTGGTGCCCTACTTCAGCTGGGCCCGCAGCCACGCCACCCACCACGCCCACTGCAACCACCTGGAGCAGGGGGAAACCCATGTGCCCCCCCGGGAGGAGTCGCTCTCCGGGCAGATCACCGAAAACCTGCGCAGGCGCCTGGGCCGCCGGCTGTTCGGCTGGGTGTCGTTGTTCAGCCACCTGGTGGTGGGCTGGCCCCTCTATCTGTTTGTGGGTGCCACCGGCGGGGAGGACTACGGGCGGCCCACCTCCCATTTCTGGAACGGCCCCTCCACCAACCAGGGCACGCGGCCGCTGTTCCCCCGGGCCTTCCGCGGCCAGATGGTGCGCTCCAACCTGGGGCTGCTGGCCTGCCTGCTGGTGCTGGGCGGGCTAGCGCTGCAGTTCTCACCGGCGCGGGTGCTGTGCGTCTACGGCCTGCCCTACCTGGTGGTGAACCTGTGGCTGGTCACCTACACCTGGCTGCAGCACACCGATCTCAACATTCCCCACTTCGCCTCCGACCAGTGGACCTGGGCCAAGGGAGCCCTGCAGACGGTGGATCGCCCCTACGGCCCCCTGCTCAACCTGCTGCACCACGGCATCGGCTCCACCCACGTGTGCCACCACGTGAACCCCCGCATTCCCCACTACAACGCCTGGCGCGGCAATGCCCTGCTGCGGCAACGCTTTCCGGGGCTGGTGCGCTACGACGCCACCCCAATTCACCAGGCCCTGTGGCGTGTTGCCACCGGTTGCGCCGCGGTGCGCCGCAACCCGATCGATGGGGCGTTTTATTTCTAGTTGCTGACAGCGAACGCCTCAGCTGGCCTGAGTCAGGCGAACACCCCAAACACGAACCGCAGCATCACAAAACCGAGCAAACCAGCCAGGGCTAGCAACGACGGCAAACCAGACATTCCCATCACCTTCTCCATCACCATCCCCTTTCTAAAGGAAATCTAAAGAGCTGGGTGTGATCAGACACAAACCAGCACGGTTGCTTGGCCCCAGAAAGGATCTGCTAGGTTTGTTAACACTTGTAAAGGCGCCATGTTGTCCAGCCTGTTCGGAATCCTGTTCGCGATGTTGTCGTTCGTGCAGGTACCGCAGTGGGACAACGACTGGACGAAATGCTCCGTGGCCGTGCCCGACACCGCCTGCCACTGGTATGTGGTGAATCCCGACAACACCTTCGGCAAGGGATTCAGCTGGATCACGGCTCCCGAATTTGATGTGGAAGCGCTGCGCGACATCAGCATTCAGCACGACGTCACCGTGGCCCAGGGCTACCAGACCACCGTGGAGCTGATGGATTCCTCCTCAGGGCTGAAGTACGGCGACAACTACTGAGCAGCCACCCGCCAGCTGAGCAGCCGCTAGTCGGCGCAAAGCCCCTGCCGCGAGGCGGCGATGCCAAACACCGTTTGCAGGTGGGCGATCGGATTGGTGCTGTCGTCGCCCCGCACCAACCAGCACTCCGTGCTGCCGCTGGTGAGCAGGGCTCGGAAGTCGTCGATGCCGATGAAAATGCCCATCTCCACGGTCAGGGCCACCATCTCCTCTGGGGAGTTGGCGGCAAAAAACGCCTGACGCATGGCCGGGTCGCCCTCCACCTGATGGCACAGGTGGTCGACCGCATCAAGCAGGGGTTGGGGGACGGGGTTCACACCGCGCTCGCAGGTGTGCCGGAACACTACGCAGGCGGCGGCAGGCCAGGCTCCGGCGCCGGGGCCTTGGCGACTTGGGTTGGTGCCGCCTCCGGGGTCTGACTAACCCTGACCAACTCCCCCACAGGGCCGTGGGGCATCAAGCCGCCAGCTGAACACGCGGCTGATGGTCGTTGTATTTGTCGTTCAGATACTCACACTGCAGCACAAACAGGCGGCGTTCCGCCTCCGCCGTGGTGAGCACATGGTGGATTTCGCCATTCAAATTGGTGACAGCCTGATGCTCAATCCGTTCCGGCGAGACATCAAAACGGGCCACAAATCCTGAACGCAATCGATAGAGATGATGCATCTCCGAGTTGCCTCTGTGCCCCTGAGTTGTATGGCGTAACAGCGCCAGGTCAACGGAAGTAAATCGAAAGCCTGCGCCAGCACTGCAGCAGCGGCGCAGTTGGCTCTCCTAAGGTTCAACAAACTCGAAGCGACAACGCTTCTCGATTCCCCTGCAGATCCAAACTCCAACGGCCCCAACGTCGCTGCAGCGCAGCGATTTTGAGCTCAAGCCCTTCATGGGCAGCTCCGACAGCATCGGCGCCTGGCAGATCGTGAACACGCTCGTGCCCTACGGCCTGCTGTGGTGGCTGGCGGTGCTGGGGCTGCGCGAGGGCGCCTGGTGGGTGGTGCCGGTGCTGGCCCTGATGGTGCTGTTCCTGGCGCGCTGCTTCTCGTTGATGCACGACTGCAGCCACTATTCGCTGTTCCGCAACCGCGACACCAACCGCTGGGTGGGCTTTCTGCTGGGCATCGTGGCCGGCATTCCGCAACTGCCCTGGTCGCGCGGCCACGCCTTTCACCACCGCCATAACGGCAACTGGGAGAAGTACACCGGCCCCTCGGCCCTGGTGAGCACGGAGCGCTACGAGCGCCTCAGCCCCAGCGGCAAAACGCTCTACCGCTGGCTGCGGCACCCGCTGATGCTGTTCCCCGGCGGCTTCTTCTACCTGGTGATCAAACCGCGGGTGGAGCTGCTGGCGGGGATGGGCGGCTTCCTGCCCCATGCCTGGCAGCAACTGCGCCAGAGCCCACGCCCCAGCTGGAATCAAATCGTGGCCAGCCACAAGAGCCGCTGGTGGCACAGCCCCGAGGAGGGCCGTGATCTGCTGCTCAACAACCTGGCGGTGGTGGCCAGCTGGTTGCTGCTGGGAAGCTGGCTAGGGGCCAAAACCTTCTGGTTGATCTACACGCCGGTGATGGCCTGCGGCGCGGCGATCTTCATCTGCATCTTCTTTGTGCAGCACAACTTCCCCGGCTCCTACGCCCACGACAGCCACAACTGGAACGCCATGGATGGCGCCATGGAGGGCACCAGCGATCTGGAGCTGCCGGCGGTGCTGAATTGGTTCTCCGCCGACATCGGCTGCCACGCCATCCATCACCTGTGTGAGGCGATCCCCAACTACCGCCTGCAGGCCTGCCAGCGGCGCAACGCCCACCTGCTCAGCGGTGTGAAACGGCTGCGCCTGCGCGACATCCCCTCCTGCTTCGATTACATCCTCTGGGACCAGCAGGCCGGGCAACTCACCACCGTGGCCGCCCAGCGGGGCCGCTGCGGCGCCGCCGCACCGCTGC
>BJHC01000099.1 GCA_014191535.1 Cyanobium sp.
TCTGGGGATGATCGTGAAGGAGTGGATGGAAACCGAGCAGCCCTCGCTGGCGCTGCAGCGCCGCGGCCGTCGGGCCCTGCAGCGCATCGTCACCGCCAACCTGCGGCTGGTGGTGACGGTGGCCCTCCGCTACATCCGCCGCCTGAAGCATCTGTCCCACGAGCCGATGGATCTGGTGCAGGCCGGCAACATCGGCCTGCTGCGGGCTGCGGAGAAGTACGACCCCACCCGTGGCTACAAATTTTCCACCTATGGCTACTGGTGGATTCGGCAATCGATCAACCGCTACCTGCAGGAGCACAACGGCAGCATTCGCCTGCCTGTGAATCTGGTGAGCTTGGCGATGCGGGCCGAAACCCTCCAGAACGGTGGCAGTGAACCGATGAACGCCGATCGACTGGCCGATGAGCTGGGGGAGACCCCCCAGCGGGTGCTCTACGCCCTGGCGGTGCAGCACCGCAGCAACACCATCTCGCTGGATCAGCAGCTCAATGGTGGGGATGGGGAAATGACTCTGCTGGACACGGTGACGGACACCCGCCAGCCGGAGATCGAGGACGACTATGTGTGGATGCAAAGCCAGGTGGAGCAGCTCTCCACCCCGGAGCGCGCCGTGATTCAGCTGCGGTATGGATCAGGCAAGCAGCGCTCCTTTGCCGAGGTGGCGCGGCTGGTGGGCCGCACCAAGGATCAGGTGCAGCGGTTGGAGCGCCATGCCCTGACCAAGCTGCGCCGGGGTCTGACGCCGGTGTTGTTTCCCTGCTGAGGGTCACCGCTCAACGGGCCATCGCAAAACCCGGAGATCCGGCTGATCTCCGGGTGACTGCGAGACGGTTGCCGTGCTCAGTAGCCGCGCACTTTCACCCGGGCAGCCGGGTGGGAGCCGTTGCCGGTGGTCGCCACCGCCGACGACGGCACGATGGTGCGTTGTTGATCGCGCAGGGCATCTTCCAGCAGGAAGGCACAGAGATTGGAGACGGAGCGCCCCTCCTCTTCGGAGCGGCTGAGCAGCGCCTCATGCACGTGATAACTCAGGGTGATTGAGATTCTTCGGGGTTGACGTTGGAGCACGCGAAAGCGCTCATTCATCGGAAAACTCCTTGTTCATCAGTGGTGGTGTTGGGCTGCAGGTGGATGATGAGAGTTCTGTCTCTTTGCACCTCTCTGCATCACGAGAATAGGCGCCGCACTCTCGTGGAGAGTGCAGAAGATTGCGTTAGAGCTTTCGCGTTTTTGCTGCAGATTGCAGATCAGTTCTGCACATCAACGGCGCCAACCATCAGACGCTCCTGCGGACCCCCTCCACGGCCTCAGCCACCGTTTGAGCCGTGCAGATCTCCGCATGGGCGAGGCGCTGCAGTGTCGCCGTGGATCTGCACAGATTCGGCTTTTGCGGGTGGGGGGAGTGCACCATTGCTCCTCTCCAGCCCGATGGCGATGGCGACTTGGACGGTGTTGTTGTTGCCCCCGCTGGGTGCGCGGCGGGCGCAGCCGCGTTGGCTCTGCCCCACGGGTGGTTTCAGCCTGCAACTGCAGCGAGCCTGGAGGCTGGCGGATCCCGCAACAGCCCGCGCTCGGTTGGTGCCGTGGCTTGAGGCGAAGGGCCGCAGCCTTGCCTTGTTATCCCGCATGCGTTTGGTGCAGGCCTGCAGCACCCCTGCAGAGCATCCTCTGCAGAACGGCAGCGGCCGGTCTGTGGCGGTGGAGCTGTGATCTAGACCCGAAACGTTGGCCGATTCCGCCATGCTCAAAGGACAGCAATTGCTCAAAGTGGTGAAGGCGATGGCCGGGGCCAATCGCTCCGACCTGGTGCGCCACTGCGGCTATGTGAGCGTCCGCGACGACGGCCAGGAGCAGCTGCATTTCGCCGAGTTTTATGGCGCCCTGCTCGAGGCTTCCGGGGTGGATCTGCCGGGTCATCCCGGCCGCCACGGCCAACCGAAAAGTGCCCTGGGTCGCGACCTCTCCTACAGCACCCATGTGCATTTCAACGGCAACTTGATGGTGGGCCGCGCCTACACCGACATGCTCGACCTCAAGCCCGGCGATCAGTTCCGAATTCAATTGGGCGAGGGGCAGATCCGCCTGGTGCCGTTGGGAACCAAGGCCAGGGGGGCTTGAGCGGTGTCCGCCCCGGAGTATCCGGTTCCCGCGGATGAGGAGCAGCGGCTGCGGGATCTGCAGCGCTATGCCCTGCTGGATACCCCCGCTGATCCCCATCTCGACCGGATCGTGAGGCTGGCCAGTGCGGTGTTGAACATGCCGATCGCGCTGGTGTCGCTGGTGGATCAAGACCGCCAATGGTTTTTGGCCCGCTATGGCCTGGAGGTGGCGGAAACACCGCGGCGGGTGGCGTTCTGCGCCCATACCATTGCCGCCGATCAGATCCTGGTGGTGCCGGATGCCCTGGAGGATCAGCGCTTCCAGGGCAATCCGCTGGTGCTGCAGGATCCAAAGATCCGCTTCTACGCGGGTGCCCCCCTGCGCTCAGCCCAGGGGCACAACCTGGGCACCCTGTGTGTGATCGATCGGCGTCCCCGGGAGTTCACGCCCGAGCAGGTGGCCCTGCTCACGCTGATGGCCGATCTGGTGATGCGGGAGCTGGAGCTGCGCCAACGCAGCATGCAATGCCCGGTGACCGGCCTCACCATCCGCAGTGCGTTCTTTCAATTCGGTGAGCAGGAGGTGGTGCGCGCCCGGCGCCAAGGCTCTCCGCTCAGCCTGTTCAATTTCGACATCGACGACTTTCGCCAGATCAACAACCGCTGGGGGCATCAGGCCGGGGACCAGGTGTTGCTCGATGTGTGCCGTGTGGCTCGGGCGCCGTTGCGGCCCGATGATCTGTTTGGCCGGATCGGCGATGAGGAGTTTTCGATTCTGCTGGTGGAGTCCGACCTCAGCCGTGCGCTGCAGGTGGCGGAACAGGTGCGCGCCCAGATCGCTGGCCTGCGGGGGGTGTTCGATCACTCCGATTACCAACCCCGGATCAGTGGCGGAATCACCAGCCTCTCCCCCGGCGACAACGGTTTTGCCGATCTGTTTTACCGGGCCGATCAGGCGCTCTATCTGGCCAAGGGCAACGGCCGCAATCAGATCGCCTCGTTGGTGGCCGGGTAACGGCACACCAACGGGGCGAGATTGCCAACGGGGCGAGATTGCCGCGCTTACTCCACCGGCACCGCCACCGGTTCGGCGCTGGTGGCGCCGGCTTTCTTGGCGATGCTGATGGTGAGCTCACCGTCCTCGCAATGGGCCTGAATGGCGTGCAGGTCGGCGTCATCCGGTAGGGAGAAGCTGCGGCTGAAGCTGCCGTAGCTGCGCTCCACACGGTGGAAATGGGGCTTGATGTCTTCGCTTTCGCGCTTGCGTTCCCCCTGGATGGTGAGCATGTCACCGGAGAGCTTCACCGACACATCCTCTTTGCCCATGCCGGGGATGTCGGCGACGAACTGGTAGGTGCCGTCGCTCTCGAAGATGTCGACCCGCGGGCCCCATTCCCCCAGGGGCATGGCGTTGCCCAGGCGCAGGCTGGGCCAACTGAAGGCCCTATCCACCATCGCTTCAATGTCGTTGAGCGGTTCCCATTTGATCAGGCTCATGTGTTCACCTCAGTGAGCATGTGCTGGCCTTTTCAAGGTATGGAGCCTGTTGGGGGGCGCCGGGTTGCCCTGCGCATCTGCCGCAGCCCCACGGCGCTACGCCAGCGGTGCGGCCCGCATGCGGCTGCGGCGGGCGCTTTCCTCGAGGTCGCAGGGGTGGTAGTCGCCACAGATTTGATTGCGCCCGGTGTAGGGCCACACGGCCATCGGGATCTCCATGTTGGAGAGGGCCTGCTGATCGGCGGGATAGGCGCTGAAGTGCATGGCGGTGCCGGTGAGCGCGACCGACTCCACGCTGAAGTGGCGCGGGGCATGGCGGGTGCAGGGGGCGACGGGCCCGAGGCTGGTCATCTCCAGACCATGGGCTTGATCCCAGTAGGCACAGGTTTGGCAGTGCTGGTTGTTCATGGCTCAGGCCGCTGACCCCATCAGCCAAGGGGCGCTGCGCCGGCAGGGTGGGTCTGGCTGCAGATCCGCCTTCAATCGGCGCAGATCCATTCCTGGGCCGCCAGCAGATCGGAGCCGGTGAAGGCTTGGGTCTGGGCCTGGCTGCAGGGCTGGATCAACCTCTGGGCCAGGGGTTTCCTGGGCTGGCTGCTCACCACCGCCAGGCGCTGGGGGCGATGGCGGTAGTCGCGGATCAGGGCCAGGTGCTGACGCAGGGCATTGAGGCCGAGCCAGCCATCAAAGTCGCGCAGATCCAACAGCACCCGCGGCCGATCCACCTCACTGAACAGCTGGGCCAGGTCATCGTCGATGCGGCGGTAGACGTCCCGATCCAGCTGGCCGATCAGGCCGATGGTGATCACCTCCCCCTGGCGCTCCAGGTGCACCGTGCCCAAGGCTTCACTGAGCCAGCGGCGGGCGTTGTCCTGCTCCTCCAGGTTGAACAGGTGCACCGGGCAGGGCAGCAGCACCGCCAGGGCGCGCATGCCATTGCGCACCCAGCCGAGGTTGGTCACCACCGCCAGCTTCTCCAGGCCATCCCAATGGCGCAGGCCGAAGTTGGTGTCATCCCACACGGCCTCCAGGCTGAGCCCCTCGAAGCTGGGTTCGAACACCACCATCACCTTGACGTGATCAAACTCCAGCAAGGCCGCTTCGATGCTGGGGATCACACGCCGCTGCATCTCTTCGCCACTGAGGCGACCGCTGCAGCTGAATCCCAACGTGCCGGAGGGCAGGCTTTCAATCAGCTGAATCATGGCGTCCGGCCCGTGGGTTGGCCGCAACCTATGGAGCCGATCCGGGCGAGGGTTGCGATGGCCGCTGATTTGGGCCCGTTGTGCGGTGAAGGGCTGCACTGACCACCACAATCAGCATCCCGGCGCCCACCAGCGCGGCACTGAGCCGTAGGGCCTGCGACACCGGTATCACGGGAACCATCATCGGCCTACGGCTCAGCTACTCGAGCTGTAGGCAAGGCCATGGCTGCCGATGCAGCGGCGATCACAACGGCCGCAGCCCTGCGGCAGCCCTTCAGCGAAGCTGCCGCCACCGGCCTGAATCCGCTCTGTTGCTTGCACAGTGGCGCCGTTGCGGGATGGCCCAGGCCCATGGTGAGCAGCAATGGCAGCTTTCATCTCGAATCACCGGCCTTCCGTGATGGGGAGCTGATTCCGGTGATTCACACCGGCGAAGGGCTCAACCTCTCGCCACCGCTGCGCTGGAGCGGTGCCCCGGGGAGCACCGGCAGCTTTGCCTTGGTGCTGTTGGACCCGGATGCTGCGGCTGGCCCGTGGGTGCACTGGTTGTTGTTCAACATCCCCCCGACGTTGCGGGCCCTGCCGGCGGGGTTGGCGCGGGCGCCGCAGCTCCCGAATGGGGCGCGCCATGGCAGTTGCTGGGGGGTGAGCCATTTTGAGCGGATCGGCTACCAGGGGCCTCTGCCGCCGGCGGGCCCCCTGCACCGTTATGTGTTCGAGCTGGTGGCCCTGGATGGGCCTTTGGATCTGGAGCCCGGCTGCACGGTGTTTGAGCTGCGGGCAGCCATGGCTGAGCACGCCTTGGCACGGGCTGAGCTGGTGGGGATTTACGCAGCTGCTCGCGTTGCGGGGGGTTGATGTGCTGCACTGTGAAGCAGAGTTCAGCGCTTCTAGGGGGTGCCCCCCCCCTCTACGCGAAGTGTTGGGTTGTTCGCCGATTTCCGCTGAGGAGTCCATCACTTGAGCTCCCGTAAACAGTTGTCGATGGTGTTACCGGAGGAGCTGATCGCCTCCATCAAAGAGCGCGCCCAACAGCAGG
>BJHC01000100.1 GCA_014191535.1 Cyanobium sp.
CCGCCTCTTCGAGGGCGGTGAGTTGCTCTTCACCCATGCGCAGCTGGGCCGCCAGTTGCGCCAGCTCGAGGCCGCGGCTGCGTCGCGCCTCCCGCAGGCTGCTGCCCAGTTGAACCAGGGCTGTGGTGATGCCGTTCTCCAACGTCTTCGCCGCCGCAGGGTCAGGGGTGGCCTGGCTGGCCGTCACGGTCAGACCAGGGGCACTGTCGCGGCATTGTGCCCTGAATCTTCAGCTTTTGCCCACAGACCTGTCGCAAAACCCAAGCCTGGAGCCGGGATTGCTGGAAAAATCATGGGCGATACTGGATTCGAACCAGTGACCCCTTCCGTGTGAAGGAAGTGCGCTACCACTGTGCTAATCGCCCGCGTGCGCTGATCGCTCGCGCCCAAGGAGCTTAAAACATGGCCTCCCCGGGTCCGCTCAGCGGCCCCCCGGGCGGAACAGGTGGTCGTGGCTGGCGGAGTACAGCAGCGAGCGGGCGGTGTCGGGGGCCCGCAGGGCAGGGCTCACCAGATACAGGGTGGTGCGGATCAGTTGGCGCTCCTGGGTGGCCTGGGCCATGGCGCTGAGCGGCACCACCTGCAGCCATTGATCGGGCCAGCTGACGCGGTAGCCGATGGCCACCGGGGTGTCGGCCGGGTAGTGCAGCAGCAGTTCCTGTTGCACCTCCTCCACGTGGCGGGCGCTCAGATATAGGCAGAGGGAGGCCTGCAGGGCCGCCAGCCGCTCCAGGGATTCCCGGTCGGGCACGCCCGTGCGGCCACCGGCCCGGCTGAGCACGATGGTTTGCACCAGCCCGGGGATGGTGAGCTCGGCCCGCAGGGCCGCGGCCGTGGCCTGATAGGCGCTCAACCCCGGCACCACCTCCACCTCCACCGCGGCATCCAGCAGCCGGCAGAGCTGTTCATTCAGGGCGCTGTAGAGGCAGGTGTCGCCGTCATGCAAACGCACCACGCGCTTGCCGGCGGCGACCCGATCCAGCATCAAGGCCATCACCTCCTCGAGGGTGAGGGTGCTGGTGCGGATCCGTTCGCACGCCGGGGAGGCCATGGCCGCCAGCTGGGGGTTCACCAGCGAGTCGGTCCAGATCAGCACCTCCGCCTGCTCGATGGCCCGGGCGGCCCTGAGGGTGAGCAGGTCGGGGGCGCCGGGGCCCGCCCCCACAATCCACACCTTGCCGGCGCTCATGGTTGAGCCTGCCGGCTGGGGTCGGGCAGGGGCTGGTGGCGGCCGTAGAGCCAATAGAGGCCCAAGCCGCCCAGGCTGATCAACAGCAGGCTCATCAGCTGGGCCATGCGCAGGCCCCCGGCGCAGTCCGGCGGGCTGCCCAACAGGCAGAGCGGATCGATGCGCAGCCCTTCAATCCAGAGGCGGCCGGTGCTGTAGGCGATCAGATACACGCAGCTCAGGGCTCCGGCCGGCAGGGGGATCTGGCCGCGCACGCCGCGGAAGAACAGCACCAGCAGCAGGGCGAGGACCGCGAGGTTCCACAGCGATTCGTAGAGGAAGGTGGGGTGAAAGGTGGCTTGATCGAGGAAGTCCAGCGGCCGGTTCGCGAGAGGGATGGTGAGCCTCCAGGGGAGATCGGTGGGCAGGCCGAAGGCCTCGGAGTTGAAGAAGTTGCCCCAGCGGCCGATCGCCTGGCCCAGGGCCACGGAGGGCAGCAGCACATCCAGCAGGTTCCAGAAGGGCAGCCGCCGCCAGCGGGCATAGAGGATCACCGCTGCGGTGCCCCCCAGCAGGGCTCCATGGATGGCAATGCCACCGCGCCACACCGCCAGGGCATCGAGCCAGTTGAGCTGGTACTGGCGCCATTCGAACAGCACGTAATAGAGCCGGGCCCCCACCACGGCCGCCAGCACCAGGATCGGAAGCAGGTCGGCGATCAGGGCCGGATCGATGCCGCGCAGCTTGCCGAGCCGGGTGGCCAGCACCAGGCCCAGCAACACCGCCAGGGCGATCAGCAGCCCATACCAGCGCAGTGAAAAGGGGCCCAGCTGAAACAGCAGGGGCCCCGGGGAGGTGAACACGGCAAGCGGCATCAAACGCCTTCGGCGGCCTGAACCTTCTCCACCTGCTTCTTCTTGAGCACCAGCATGATCTGGGCCAGGGCCACGGCGGCGAAGAAGGCCAGCAGGCCGTAGATCCGGTTGGGGTTCTGCAGCACCACTTCGGCATCCAGCTGGCCAAAACCACCCACGTTGGGATCGTTGGTGAGGGCGGCACCGGCGGCCACCGCGTCTCCCACCTGGGCGATCACGCTGGGGCCTGCGGGGATGGTGTCGTTGACGGTGGCGCCGTCGGCGGTCTTGATCACCACCACGGAAGCGCCATTTTCGCCGGCGTTGATGGCTTGCACGGTGCCGGCGGCCGACGCGGTGAACACGCCGTTGTTGCTCTTCTCACCGGTGGGGTACACCTGGCCGCGGCCACGGTTGCCGCCCACGTGCAGCTGGTACTTGCCGAAGTGGATGGCGCTGTCGGTGCCGGGGTCGGGGGAGAGGATCGGGAAGACGATCTTCTGGTGGTCATCGCCGGGCAGGGGGCCCACCAGCAGGATGTTGGGGTTCTCCTCGTTCCAGGTGGTCACGTACACACCGGCGGTCTCCTCCTTGAGCTCGTCGCTGAGGCGATCGGCCGGGGCCAGGGTGAAGCCATCGGGCAGCATCACCACGGCACCCACGTTCAGGCCGGTGGGGCTGCCGTCGCCGGCCACCTGCTGCACCTTGGTGTCGTAGGGGATCTCCACTTCCACCTTGAACACCTCATCGGGGAAGACCGCCTGGGGCAGTTCCACGTGGGTGGGCTTCTTGGCCAGGTGGCAGTTGGCGCAGGCGAGCTTGCCGGTGGCTTCGCGCGGGTAGTCGTAGTTCTGCTGCGCCCAGAAGGGATAGGCCCAGCTGGCCTGGGGGGCGAACAGCAGGGCGCCGAGGGCCAGCAGCGAGCTCAGCAGCAGGGAGAAGGGGCGACGCATGGGGCGGAAGAACGAGGGGGGAACGGTCGGGGAGCTGATCAGACCCACCAGGGCTTCTCGCCGGTGCGGAAATCGGTCTCGGTCCACTGGCTCAGGAAGACGTTGTCGTTCTCGACGCTCACGTGGGCCAGGGCCAGGGAGAGGGGGGCAGGGCCGCGCACCACCTTGCCGGTGGCGTCGTACTGCGAGCCGTGGCAGGGGCACATGAACTTGTTGGCCGCGGCATTCCAGGGCACCACGCAACCCAGGTGGGTGCAGATGGCGTTGATGCCGTAGCTGCCGATGGCATCGCTGCCTTCGACGATCAGGTAGGTGGGATCACCCTTGAGGCCCTGCACCAGGTTGCGGTCGCCCTCGCGGTGGCTGCCCAGCCAGCCGCTGGCGGTGACCGCATTGCCCAGCTCATCCTTGGCGGAGGTGCCACCACCGCCGCCGGCGGCGCGGGGGGGGATGAAGTAGTTCACCACCGGGTAGAGGGCCCCGAGCGCAACGCCCGTCACCGACCCGAAGGTCAGCAGGTTCATGAACTGGCGACGACCCATTCCGGGGACGTCACCACCTGAGGCGCTGGCAGGAACCTGGCTCATACGGCGCGGTGTGGTGACCACAACAACGTGACGGCCATTATGAACCTTGCCTCCACCTTCTCCGTGGCTCATCCCAGTTGGCTGGAGGCAGCCTGCAACATGCTGTTGCTGTTGCCCCGTCGGAGCGCCGCGTTGTTGTGAGCACCCCCGCCGCCGCACCCCTCGCCGCCGCTGAGGTTTTGCAGATCCTGCGGCAGCGCTGGCAGGCCTCCTACGACCTGCAGCTGATCAGTCGCCGCGGGCGCTTGTACCTGCAGGTGATGTGGGCTTACCTCGAGCAGCAATCCTTCCCGCTCACGGCCACGGAGTATCAAGACAAGCTGGAGGACCTGGTGGGCACCCTGAACGGCCTGGGGGTGGCGGAGCAGGTGCGCCAGTGGCTCACCACCACCACGGAGAAGCCGCGCTTGGGCAAGGCGATGACGTTGCCGTTGGAGCTGCCACCGGGCCGGGCCAGCGAGTTTCTGCTGTAGCCGGCGCCCTCAGCGGCGCTGCACCAGCCGCGCCAGGCCCACCCCCACCAGGTAGAGGGCCGTGATCGCACCGCTGAGCAGCAGCATCGTGATCGGATCGGTGGAGGGGGTCAGCACCGCCCCCGCCAGGGCGGAGGCCAGCACCACAAAGCGCCAGGCCCCCAGCATGGTCTGGGCGCTCACCAGGCCCAGGGCCGCCAGCAGCAGCTGCAGCACCGGCAGTTGGAAGGCCAGGGCGGTGGCCACCATCAGCAGCAGCACGAAATCCAGATAGCGCTCGATCGACCAGAGCGGCTCCACCACATCGGCCCCGTAGCTCACCAGGAAGCTCAAGGCTGCGGGCACCAGCGCCCACCAGGCAAAGGCCAGCCCCACCAGGAACAGCACCGCCGATCCCCCCACCGCCGGCGCCACCAGGCGCTGTTCGCGGCGGGTGAGGCCCGGCAGCACGAAGGCCAATCCCTCGTAGAGCACGTAGGGCAGGGCCAGGGTGAGGCCCGCGTAGCCCGCCACCTTCAGCGACACAAACAGGAATTCACCCGGGGCCAGCTGCAGGAAATGGATGCCCCGGGCCGGCACCTCCAGCAGGCGCACCAGGGGACGCACCAGCAGCAGGCAACCGGCAGCGGCGATCACCACCGCCAGCAGGCTGCGCAGGATGCGCCGCCGCAGTTCCTCGAGGTGATCCACCAGGGGCATCTCCACCTCGCCGGGGAACTGGTCGTCCCCTGGGGAGGCGGCAGCGGTGGCGGCCGGCACCCGGATCGGGGGGGGCGGCGGCAGTGGCGTGCCGGCGGGCAGGGTGTCGGGCTCGCTCATGGCTGTGGTTCCCCGCCGAGGCTAGGGGCGTCCGCCTGCAACAGCGCCGTGGCGCGTTGGGGCTGGGCCCAGAGCAGTTCACCGCCGCGGTGGCGCACGGTGCCGGCGCCGGCGCCGGGGATCCGCTGCAGGCTGTCGGTGGGCACCATCACCACGGCCACGCGGCTGTTGCTGCGGGCGCGGCTGAAGTGGGCCGCCAGGTCAGCGGCGGCCTGCAGGTCGGATTCGGCCGCCAGCCCTTCGGAGCACTTCAACACCACATGGCTGCCGGGGCATTCCTGGGCATGGAACCAGAGGTCGCCGCGGCGGGCCTGGCGCAGGCTGATCCAGTCGTTCTGGCGGTGGTTGCGGCCCACCTGCAGCCGGAGTCCGCTGGGGCTGCGCAGCTCCAGGGGGCTGGGGATGCCGTCCTGCCGGGGCCGCTCGCGGCGGGGACGATGGCGTTGCAGCAGCAGCTCCTGGCTGTCCAGCTCGAGGGCCTCCAGCTGGTTGAGGGCATCGGCGGGGGTGTCGTGGCCGCACAGCTCCACATAGGTGAGGCTGGCCTCCAGCTGCTCGATGCGTTGCTGGTGCAGCGCCAGTCGCGCCTCGATCGCGGCGGTGGAGCGCCGCAGCTTGCGGGCCCGTTTGTAGAGGGCCTGGGCCTCGGCCACCTGCTCGCGACTGGGCTGCGCCAGGCAGAGGAGTGCATCGGCCTGCCGTTGCAGGCCTTCGCTCTCGCTCACCTGGGCCAGCAACTGCTGTTGCTGCCGGTGTTGCTGCTCCTCCCGCTGCAGGGCCTGCTGGAGCCGTTGCTGCAGCTGCTGCTGCCGCTGGCGCTGCGCCCGTCCCAGCAGCAGGCCGCGGTGGTAAGAGGCCAGGGCGGCGTTCAGGGGCAGGCCCGGCGGCGTGCGAGGGGCTTCAGCAGGTCCGCTGGCGGCGTCGTTGCC
>BJHC01000101.1:0-2061 GCA_014191535.1 Cyanobium sp.
CTGGAGCCACCAGTGCCGACCCATTGACAGCGTTTGTGGTTGCGTCAAGTCGCCTGCGCCGTCTGCGGCCACAGCTGGCCAATCTTCTGGGCAGTCTGCTGGCCGGGATGCTGCTGCTGGGGGGCGGCGCTCCCCCGTCGGTTCGGGCCGCCGAGCAGCTGGAGGTGCGCATCGATGGCCTGCAGCTGCCCATCGATCTGGGGGAACTGGAGGCCTGGAGCCGCGATCCCTCCAGCACCACGGGCGAGTTGGCCGCTTGGTTGTCGCTGTTGGATGCCAACGGCCGCGCCCAGCTGTTGCGGGTGCTGCGCGCCCCCCTGGTGAGCGATCGGTCGTTTACCCAGCAGTTTCTGGCCAGCTGGGCGGGGCAACGGGTGCTCGATGCGCTCGACGAGCTGATCAGCACCGACCAGGGGGAGGCGGGCCCGCTCCTGTACCAGACCCTCAATGCCCTGCTGCGGCAGCAGCGCCAGGTGACCACGGTGGAGTTGCTGCGGGCGCTGCCCAGCCGCCGCCTGATCCTGAAGTTGGATGGCGGCCTGCAGCTGGCCTCCCAATGGCGCCACCAGTTGCTGGAGCAGGGGGAGGCGTTACGGGCCCTGCGGCAGCTGCCGCTGCCGGTGGTCACCGCGCCGCCGCCGCCGCCGGAGCTGCGCAGCAGCGCGCCGGTGCAGCGCTTCAGCTTGGTGGTGCCCCATCGGCGTGAGCCCCTGGCGTTGCAGCTGCGCCCCGGCGTGGCCCCCACCTGGGTGTTGCTGTCGCCGGGCTTGGGGGGCAGCGCCGCCCAATTGGATTGGTTGGCGGCCGGGCTGCAGCGCCGCGGTTGGTCGGTGGTGCTGGTGGATCACCCCGGCAGTGATGAGCAGGCGATGCGGGAGCTCCTGGAGGGGCGGCGTCCACCGCCGGGGGCGGAGACCCTGCGGGAGCGGGTGCTGGATCTGCAGGCGGTGGTGCAGGCGGTGGCCCGGGGGCCGCTGCCGCCCCTCGGCGACCGGGTGGTGCTGATGGGCCATTCCTTGGGGTCGGTGAGCGCCCTGCTGGCGGCTGGCCTGCGGCCCGAGCCGGGGTTGATGCAGCGCTGCCGCCGCACCCTCAAGGGGATTCCGCTCACCAACCTGTCGCAGCTGCTGCAATGCCAGCTCACGGAGGTGCCGTTGCCGCCGCCGCGCCCCCTGGCCCAGCCCCTGGCGGCGGTGGTGAGCCTGCAGGGCTTTGGCAGCCTGCTCTGGCCCCAACGCGGGCTGCGGCCGCTGAAGGCCCCGGTGCTGCTGGTGGGGGGCAGCCTCGATCTGATCACGCCCCCCCTCACGGAACAGCTGCCGCTGTTCCTGCCGGATCCCCAGCGCCAGAGCCGCCTGGTGGTGCTCGATGGGGGGAGCCACTTCTCGCCGGTGCGGATCGCTAGCAGTCGCCAGGCCTTGTTCCAGCTGGGGGAGGAGTTGGTGGGGGTGGAGCCCCAGCGGGTGCAGGCCCTCACCCTCGACCTCAGCGCCGGGTTCCTGGAGCGCCTGGCCAGTGGTCTGCCGCCGCAGCGGCGGGTGCTGGGGGGGGTGACGGCCTACGTGCTCGACCCGGCGCTGGCCCAGCGCTGGTGGGACAGCCTCAACCCGTGAGCGTTAGAAGCTGAGGCGCGGATCCAGCAGCGCCACCAGCAGATCCACCGCCACGCTCACCGCCACCACCAGGGCCGCCACCACCACCACGATGCCCTGCACCACGGGGTAGTCGCGCTGGCTGATGGCCTCCTGCAGCCGGAAGGCCACCCCCGGCCAGGAGTAGGTGACCTCAATCAGCAGGGCTCCGCCGATCAACGACGCCACGGTGATGCCGGTGATGGTGAGCACCGGTAACAGGGCGTTGGGGAGCGCGTGCCGCAACACCACCCGTTGCTCACTGAGGCCGCGGCTGCGGGCCGCCTCCACGTAGTCGGAATCGAGGGCCCGCCGTAGGTTGAGCCGCAGCGCGTTGGCAAACACGCCACTGAGCAGCAGCCCCAGGGTGCCGGCGGGCAGCACCAGGTGACGGGCCGCTCCCGCCAGCAGCTCCCAGTCGCCGCTGGCC
>BJHC01000101.1:2071-5781 GCA_014191535.1 Cyanobium sp.
GGCCAGGCCCTGGCGCAGCCCCGTCGGCAGGTAGAAGCCGCTGTGCTCCGGGGGCAGCACCGTGGGCGGCAGGCGGCCCCCCACCGGTAGCCACCCCAGCCACACGGCGAACAGCAGTTGCACCATCATCGCGGCCCAGAAGGGCGGCAGGGCATAGGTGCCGATGCCGTAGAGCCGGCCCGCCAGGTCGAGCTTCCCCTCCGGCCGCGCCACTCCGCTGAACCCCACCGCCAGCCCCACCAGGGCCGCCAGCAGCAGCGCCACCACCCCCAGCTCCAGGCTGGCGGGCAGGCTGCCGGCGATGGTGGCGCTCACGGCTTCTTGATTGGTGAGCGATTCCCCCAGGTCGCCCCGCAGCAGCTGGCCCAGGAAGTGCCCGTATTGCTGCCAGAGGGGTTGATCCAGTCCCAGTTGGCTGCGCAGGGCGGCCCGGGCCGCGGCGGGGGCGCGGCTGCCCAGCAGCGCATCGATCGGGTCGCCGGGGGCCACCCGCAGCAGCAGAAACACCAGGCTGGCGATCAGCCACAGCATCACCGGCGCCAGGGCCAGCCGGGCCAGCAGGTAGCGCAGCAGGCTGCGACCGCGGCTCATGGCGGGCCGCTCCGCCGCAGGGCCTGCAGCACCAACCGGCCCGAGCCATCAAATTGTGGGGTCGTCAGGCTGCGCTGGGCCCAGGCCCGGGGTGCCACCAGCCACACCGGCAGAAAGGGGGTGGCGGCGGCGGTGCGCCGCTGGATCTCACGCAGCAGCTGCTGGCGGGGTTCGCCGCTGAGGCTGGCGCTGCGGATGAGTTGCTGCTGCAGGCCGGGGGCCGCCCAGAAGCTGCCACTGGCGGCGCTGGCCCCTTTGAGGCAGCGCGCACCGCGCTGCTGTTCGCACCCCAAGAGCGGCACCAGGTAGTTGTCGGCATCAGGGAAGTCGCCCATCCACTCCAGCAGGATCAGCGGAAACGTGCCATCCCCCAGTTGCCGGTAGGCGGTGGTGGCCTCCATGCCCGTCACCTCCAGCTGCACGCAATCCCCCAGGTCGCGCCGCAGTTGGGCCTGCCAGGTGAGGGCGAACAGGCGGTCGGCGGGGATGTTGGAGCGGAACGTGAGCGGCAGGGTGAGGCGCCGGCCGCGGCAGTAGCCGGCCTGGCGGTAGAGGCGGCGGGCTTCGCCGGGGTTGTAGTCCGGCCAGGCGTGGGGGGCGGCCCCCGGCAGGTTGGGGGGCACCAGATTGCGGAGCGGCGGCCGCTGCTCGAGGGTGACCCGTTGGCTGATGGTGCGCCGGTCGAGGCTGTAGGCCACGGCGCGGCGCAGCTGCGGATCGGCCAGCGGGGGTTGGTCGGTGAGCAGGGTGAGGTATCCGATCTCCAGGGCTGGCCCACGGCTGGCCCGCAGCTCCCCCCGTTGGGCCCGCTGCTGCAGGGCCGCTTGCTGGTCGATCTCCAGGCTGGTGGAGAGCAGCACATCCACCTCGCCGCTGCTCAGGGCCCCGAACAGGGCGGTGGAATTGCTCAACCCCACCAGGTCGATGCCGTTGTTGCTGGGTCGGGCTCCCCAGTAGTTCGCATAGGGCTCCAGCCGTTGCTTCTGGGGGTTGAAGAAGGTCAACCGGTAGGGGCCAGTGCCCACGAAGCGTTCGTTGAGGTAGCGGCGGCTGTGCTGCCGGTAGGCCCGCGGCGACAACGGGGTGAGGTTCACGGCGCTCAGCATCAGCGCCAGGGGGCTGTAGGGCCGTTTGAGGGTGAGTTCAATCGTGTGGGGCTCCACCGCCCGCACCGAAGCCACCCGATCCCCCAGCAGGTAGCTGAGTTTGCCGATGGCCAGAAACCGCTGCAGGGTGAAGGCCATGGCGGCGGCGTTGAAGGGGGTGCCGTCGTGGAAGCGCACATCACGGCGCAGCCGCACCCGCGCCCGAAGGCCGTCGGCGCTCAGTTGGGGCCAGCCCAGCGCCAGGCTGGGATGCAGCCGGCCGTCGGCATCGATGCGGTAGAGGGTGTCCCCGATGCCGCTCAGCACCTGCATGGCGCCAACGCTGTAGGCCGCGGCGGGATCAATGCTGTCGATCCGGTTTTTGCTCGCCACCACCAGCCGTTGCTGCGGGTGCTGGGGTTGGCAGCCGGCCAGGGGGCCAAGGCTGAGCAACAGGATCAGGGGAGCCCAGCGGTTGCGGACGGGCGGCAGCCGCTTCAAGGGGCAGGGCTCAGGGGCGCGGTGCCATTCAAGGGCGGTGGGGCCGGCTGGCGCGCACCTGCTGCAGGGAAATTTCAAACACCTCAGACCCCTGGCGGGAGAGGGGCCAGCGTCGCAGCCAACAGCGGTCGTGGCTGTCGTCGACGCTGATCACCTGATAGGTGTGCTCGTCACTCGCAAGGGTGACGCAGTCACCCTGGTGGAGAGTCATGGATTCGGGCTGAATGGGGATCTCTGCGGTCGTCAGGGGCGGACAGGTCGCGATGGACATCAGGGTTCCGTGTCGCCGGCGGTTCAAAGGTTTGCTCTGATACAGAGCAGGGCTTCCGTCAGCGGATTCGCACGTGGGTCCAATCTGCCTCAGCGTGGGCTCAGAGGGTCCGCAGGCAGGCGGCCACTGCTTTCACGTCGGGTAGGGCTTCGATGGCCGCCAGGGCCCGGCGGAAGTTGGCTTCCTGCACTTCATGGGTGATCACCACGATTTCGGCGTCGGCCGCATCGCCGTTGGTTTCGAACTGCACGATCGAGCGGATCGACACCCCCTGGTCGCCGAAACAGGTGCCGATGCGGCCGATCACGCCGGCCTGGTCGCCGGTTTGCAGGCGCAGGTAGTTGCGGTGCAGGGTGAGGCCCGGATCCACCAGGCGGCAGGGGCGCCACTGGCCCGCCGCCAGCAGCGGATCGAGGCCGCCGCCGGCTCCGCTGGCTTCACGGATCCCGGCGATGTTGAGGATGTCCGCCACCACGGCGGAGGCGGTGGGTCCGGCGCCGGCGCCGGGGCCGTAGAACATCACCCGGCCCACGGGGTCCCCCTCCACCAGGATGGCGTTGTTCACGCCGTGCACCCCCGCCAGGGGGTGGTCCTTGGGTAGCAGGGTGGGGTTGACGCGCACATCCAGTTGCACGGTGCCATCGGCATCGGTGCCGAGGAACTGGGCCGTGGCCACCAGCTTCACCACGTAGCCCAGTTGGGCGGCGTAGTTCACATCCCGGGCATCGAGGCGGTTGATGCCCTCGGTGGGGATGGCAGCCCGCTCGATCGAGCCGCCGTAGGCCAGTCCCGAGAGGATGGCGATCTTGTCGGCGGCATCGCCCCCCTCCACATCGGCCGCCGGATCCGCTTCCGCGTATCCCAGCCGTTGGGCATCCGCCAGCACGGCCCCATAGGCCGCGCCTTCATCGGCCATGCGGCTGAGGATGTAGTTGGTGGTGCCGTTGATGATGCCGCTCACCCGCTGGATGCGGTTGCCCCCCAGGGATTGCTTCAGCGGCTCAATGATCGGGATCCCGCCGCCCACCGCCGCTTCGATCAGCACGTACACCCCCTGTTGGGCAGCCGCGGCAGCGATCTCCTCGCCATAGCGGGCAATCACCGCCTTGTTGGCGGTCACCACCGCCTTGCCGGCTGCGATGGCGCGCAGGATCAGGCTGCGGGCCGGCTCCAGGCCGCCCATCACCTCCACCACGATGTCCACGGCGGGGTCGTCCACCACCGCCTCCGGGCTGGTGCAGACGATCTCCGCCGGCAGGTTC
>BJHC01000102.1 GCA_014191535.1 Cyanobium sp.
AGCTCCCGCTTCCAGCCGGATCCGCCCTGGCGCTGGAGGGCGTTCAGCAGCAAGGTCTGCCGCTCCGTGGGTGGTTCGGAGGTCTGCTCAGGGAGCTGGTCGGCCGGCCCGGTCTCGGGCCTCAGCTCCAGCCAGGCCTGCCGCTGCTGGCCACGGGCCCGCCCTTGCCGCTGCTGCCCCAGCCAACCGGGGGGCAGGGCGGCCTTGAGGGCGCGGAAGGCGGTGGTGCGGCAGTCCCGCGCCACGGTCTCGATCAGCTGCTGCCAGTGGGGATCCACCGCCGCCGGCTGCTGCAGCCCCTCGATCGCCGCCGCCCTGCGATCCCCCAGGGCGGCGGGGCGCTCCTGCAGCAGCTCCACCACCAGGCCGCAATGGCGGCGCCCCCGCAGCTGCAGTTGCACCAGGTCGCCGCGGCCCAGCTCCAGGGCCTGGGGGTTGGCATAGGTGAACACCTGCCCCTCGCGTCCCGCCTCCAGCCACACCTGCACCCAGGGGGCCGCCGCTCGTGCCGATGGGTTGGGGCTCAACCTTGCAAAGCTCACGGGCGTTTCTTAGGATGAGTCTGTTGAGCAGCCTTGTGCTGTAGTCGGAACCAGGCAAAGTTCCGTCCAGAGGGAAGATGCGTGGCCGGCCAGGCGACCCCTGGGCCCCCGATCTGTGAACACCCCTGACAGCGTTGCCCGGGCCTGAGGCCCACCGATACAGCCCGTTCGTCTTGATTTTTCCGGGATTTCCCGGCCCCGCTGCCCACAGTTTTCTGCGTTCGCTCCAGCCTGCGTTCAGGTCGCTGCTTTCAGCCTCTGCGCTGAATTCAGTTCTGAATCTGGTTCTGAACCAGTCCCTGTCCAGCCGGTCTCCAGTCCAGGTTTGATCAGCTGTTGTCGAACCGGATGGTGGTGAGGGGTTGCGCCCTCGCTTCCGTTCCCGCCCCTGACACCCCTGGTCCGGCCGGGGCCTGTCCCACGGCCAGCACCGGTTCCCGCAGTCCCGTCAGGGCCCCGTTTTGAGCCTGCCCCGATCTAGTCCAGATCCTGCCCAGATCCAGTTCAGTTCCCGTCTGTCCGTTCTGACCGTCCCCCTGTCCGTAGCGAATCCGATGAGCCCTGCCGCCGCCAAAACAGCTGAGAAGACCGTTGCCGTGAAATCCAGCGGCACCAAAGCCGGCGGGGCCAAAACGGCCAAGACCAAGGCCAAGGCGGCCGAGGCCGCGGCTGCTCCCGAAATCCTGATGGTGGCTGCGGCCTCCGGGGAGCCCCTCAGCGTGGCCAAGGGCAAGGCCAAGGCAGCCCCCAAGGCCGCCAGCAAGGCCAAGGCCACCAAGGAGGCCGCTCCTAAGGCGGCCGCCACCAAGGCCAGCGCTGCCAAAACCGCCAAACCTGCCAAGGCCAAGGGGGCAGCCAAGGGCGATCAGCCGGTGGATCTCGCCGCCGCGGCCGATGCTCTCCTGGCCGCCGCTGACAGCAACCCCGCCGCTGAGGCGGCGGACAAGGCCGCCGAGAAGGATGCCAAGGCCGCCAAGGCCCTGGCCAGCATCAAGGTGGGCCCCAAAGGGGTCTACACCGAGGACTCGATCCGGGTGTACCTGCAGGAGATCGGCCGCATCCGCCTGCTGCGCCCCGATGAGGAGATCGAGCTGGCCCGCAAGATTGCGGATCTGCTGCAGCTCGAGGAGCTGGCCGCCCAGTTCGAGGCGGACCACGGCCACTACCCCGACACCAAGGAGTGGGCGGTCCTGGTGGACATGCCCCTGATCAAGTTCCGCCGCCGCCTGATGCTCGGGCGCCGGGCCAAGGAAAAGATGGTGCAGTCGAACCTGCGCCTGGTGGTGTCGATCGCCAAGAAGTACATGAACCGGGGCCTGAGCTTCCAGGACCTCATCCAGGAGGGCTCCCTCGGCCTGATCCGCGCCGCCGAGAAATTCGACCACGAGAAGGGCTACAAGTTCTCCACCTACGCCACCTGGTGGATCCGCCAGGCCATCACCCGGGCCATCGCCGATCAGTCGCGCACCATTCGCCTGCCGGTGCACCTGTACGAGACCATCTCGCGCATCAAGAAGACCACCAAGACCCTCTCCCAGGAGTTCGGCCGCAAGCCCACCGAGGAGGAGATCGCCGAATCGATGGAGATGACCATCGAGAAGCTGCGCTTCATCGCCAAGAGCGCCCAGCTGCCCATCTCCCTGGAAACCCCGATCGGCAAGGAGGAGGACTCCCGTCTCGGCGACTTCATCGAGGCCGACATCGAGAACCCCGAGCAGGACGTGGCCAAGAACCTGCTCCGGGAAGATCTGGAGGGGGTGCTGGCCACCCTCAGCCCCCGGGAGCGGGATGTGCTGCGGCTGCGCTACGGCCTGGATGACGGCCGCATGAAGACCCTCGAGGAGATCGGCCAGATCTTCGATGTGACCCGCGAACGCATTCGCCAGATCGAGGCCAAGGCCCTGCGCAAGCTGCGCCACCCCAACCGCAATGGGGTGCTCAAGGAGTACATCAAGTAAGCCGGAGTCTCGGTTCTGTCGCCGGCGGTGTCCCCGCCGGCTTTCTTGTGAGCGCTGCCATGGCCCCGCGGGTTTCGATCGTCCTGCCCACCTACAACGAGCGGGGCAACATCGAGCCGCTGCTGGCCCAACTGCTGCCGCTGCAGCAGCGGTTTGATCTGGAAATCCTGGTGGTGGATGACGACTCCACCGATGGCACCGCCGAGCTGGTGCGGCAGCTGGCCCATGGGGAACCGCGGTTGCGGCTGGTGCGCCGGGTGGGGCGATCCGGCCTGGCCAGCGCCATCAAGGAAGGGCTGCTGGATGCCACCGGTGATCTGGCGGTGGTGATGGACAGCGATGGGCAGCACGAACCCGCCACGGTGCAGCGGGCGATCGAGACGCTGCTGCAGGGCGACCTGGATCTGGTGATCGGCAGCCGCTTCCACGCCGAGGCCAGCATCCAGGGGCTGAGCGACCGTCGCGAGACCGGTTCCACCTGGGCCAACGCCTGGGCCCGCTTCAGCCTGCCTGCCGCCTATGGCCAGCTCACCGATCTGATGAGTGGCTTCTTCGCCCTGCGGTTGGATCCGCTGCTGCCGTTGATCCGGGCCGTGGATGTGAACGGTTTCAAGTTTCTGTTTGAACTGCTGGCGGTGAGCCGCGGGCGCCTGCGCACCGCCGAGGTGCCACTGCAGTTCCAGCCCCGCACCTACGGCAGCTCCAAGCTGGATCTGGCGATCTTCTGGGACTTCCTGATCTCCATCCTGCACAGCCTCAGCCTGCGGCTGCTGCCCCGGCGGGCCATCAGCTTCGGCCTGGTGGGGGCCAGTGGCGTGCTGGTGCAGCTGGCCTCCACCCAGCTGCTGATGCAGCTGCTGGGCCTGGGGTTCGAACGGGCCCTGCCGCTGGCGGTGGTGACCGCCGCCAGCTCCAATTACCTGATCAACAACGCCCTCACCTTCCGCTTCCAGCGGCTCCAGGGCCTGGCCCTGCTGCAGGGGCTGCTGAAGTTTCTGCTGGTGGCGTCGCTGCCGGTGCTGGCCAATGTGGGCCTGGCCTCGGCTTTCTACAGCTTCGTGGCCCGCGACACCTTCTGGGCCCAGCTGGCGGGAATCCTGGTGGTCTTTGTCTGGAACTACGCCGCCAGCAGCCGCTTCGTCTGGAATACCCCCTAGGGGGCCAGGCAGACTCACGGGCGGATCGGCGCTGCCGCTGATCGGTTCCCTTCTGACTCTCCGATGGCTGACGGCCTCACCTCCCTCAAGGCCCTGTGTGGTTTGCGCACGGCTCCGCCGCTGAGCGGTTCCGAGCAGGCGGCCCTGCGGGAGCAGTTGCAGGAGGCCATGTCGCCTTGCGAGTGGTTCACCATCGGCGTGATGGCCCCCTCGGCGGAGGCGGCGGTGGCGGCCCTGCGCGCCTGTGAGCAGGCCCTGGGGTGGGAGCCCCTGGAGCTCGATCCTTCCGGCGAAGCGCTCGCCAGCATCGAGGGTCCCGTGTTCCTGAAGGGCAATCAGAACAATGGCCGCTTCCTGGTGCGCCGGGAAGGGGGACTGGGGGAAGGGCTCTTGATCACCGGCCACAGCGCCGTGACCCCCGAGGCGGAGGACACCTGGGGCCCCCTGCCGCTGACGTTCTTCGGCCAAAGCGACGGCTGATCACGAGATCGGCGGCCGGATCCAGGCCGGGCACACCGATCCTTAGGCTGGGCGGCTGTACTGCGGCGGCCTGCGCTGCCCCCCTCAGCTTCCCGATGGCCGCTTCCCAACTGCGCATTGCCTCCCGCCGCAGCCAGCTGGCCATGGTGCAGACCCACTGGGTGCGCGATGAGCTGGCCCAGGCCCACCCCGGCCTGGAGATCAGCATCGAGGCCATGGCCACCCAGGGCGACAAGATCTTGGATGTGGCCCTGGCCAAGATCGGCGACAAGGGCCTGTTCACCAAGGAGCTGGAGGCCCAGATGCTGGTGGACCGGGCGGATATCGCCGTCCACAGCCTCAAGGACCTGCCCACCAACCTGCCCGAGGGGCTGATGCTGGGCTGCATCACGGAGCGGGAGGACCCCGCCGATGCCCTGGTGGTGCATGCCAAGCACCAGGACAAGACCCTGGCCACCCTGCCGGAGGGTGCCGTGGTGGGCACCAGCTCCCTGCGGCGCCTGGCGCAACTGCGCCACCACTTCCCGCACCTCACCTTCAAGGACGTGCGCGGCAATGTGATCACCCGTCTTGAGAAGCTCGACGCCGGCGAGTTCGATTGCCTGATCCTGGCGGCCGCCGGCCTGGGGCGGCTGGGGCTGGGTGATCGCATCCATGAACTGATCGATCCCTCCATCTCCCTGCATGCGGTGGGTCAGGGGGCCCTGGGCATCGAATGCCGCGAGGGCGACACCGCCGTGCTGGAGCAGATCAAGGTGCTGGAGCACCTGCCCACCGCCCGCCGCTGCCTGGCGGAGCGGGCCTTCCTGCGTCAGCTCGAAGGCGGCTGTCAGGTGCCGATCGGCGTGAATACCCGCTTTGAGGGCGATGAGCTGGTGCTCACCGGCATGGTGGCCAGCCTCGATGGGGTGCGGCTGATCCGCGAGGAGGCCCGCGGGCCCCAGACCGATCCCGAGGCCATCGGCATCGCCCTGGCGCACCAGTTGCGGGCCCAGGGGGCTGGAGAGATCCTGGAGGAGATCTTTGCAACCGTCCGGCCTGAGGCCTGAAGTTCCCGGTCCTGAGGCCGCGCTCGAGGCGGTGCCTGAGGCGGTCCCCGAGGCCGCGCCCGAGGTACGGCCCCTGCCTTTCCAGTGGAGCCTGCTGGCCTGGGCCGCCCTGGTGGGGGTGCTCACCGGGCTGGCGGTGGTGGGCTTCCACTACCTGATCGGTTTCATCAACAATTTCCTGTTCGGCCCCGTGGTGGAGGGGCTGATGGGGCTGTTCAGCACGGCGCCGCCGCCCCCACCACCGCCCCCACCGCCGGAATCGCTGCCCGCCGCGACGCCCCTGGGGTCACTGCTGCAGATCGGTCTTGGGGGGCTCGGATTTCTGCCGCCACCTCCGGCGCCGCCGGAGCCCATTCCCCTGCCCGGCGACCCCACTCCCCTGTGGCTCTCCTCCTGGCCGGTGGTGCTGATCCCCCTGTTGGGGGGGCTCGTGGTGGGTCTGCTGCGCCAGATCGGTGGCGACCTGGGCCCCAGCCTGCCCAGCCTGATGTCCATGGCCGACGGCAGCGTGCAGCCGGCCCCGCGGCTACCGCTGCTGCGGCTGCTCACCG
>BJHC01000103.1 GCA_014191535.1 Cyanobium sp.
GCGGCGAGAGCGCCACCACCGGCATCAGCTGCAGCAGCACGATGGCGCCGCAGGTGACCACCACGGAGTTGCGCAGGATCGAGGCGGGGTTCGGGCCCTCCATCGCCTCATCCAGCCAGAGGTGCATGGGGAACTGGGCGCATTTGCCCATCGGGCCGGCGATCAGGCCCAACCCCAGCAGGGTGCCGGCCAGGGGGCTGATCAGCTGCTCGGCCTTGGCCTGCGCCGCCCAGGCGTAGAGGTCGGTGAATTCCATCGAGCCGGCCCAGGCGGAGAGGGCCACCACGCCCATCAGCAGCAGCACATCCCCCACGCGTTTGGTGAGGAAGGCGTCGCGGGCGGCGGTCACCACCAGGGGCTGGGCATACCAGAAACCCACCAGCAGGTAGGTGGAGAGGGTGAGCATCTCCAGCAGGAAATAGCTCATGAACAGGTTGCTGCTCAGCACCACCCCGCTCATGGCCCCTTCAAAGAAGCCCACCAGGGCATAAAAACGGGCTAACGACCACTCCTTATCCAGGTAGCCCAGGGCGAACACCTGGCACACCAGGCTCATGGTGGTCACCAGCTCCAGGGCCGCCAGGTTGGTGAGCGACAGATCGAAGCCGATGCGCAGGTTGAGGTCGGCCGCCTGGAACCAGGGGAAGTCGAGGTGCTGGGGGCCGATGCTGGCCACCTCGCGGATCACCAGGCTGCCGTGCAACACGGCCAGCAGGGTGACCAGCAGGTTGAGGTAGGCGGCGGGCCGGGGGCCATTGCGTTTGATCCAGCCCGTGGCCCAGGGCAGCGACAGCAGCATGCCGCTGAAGCCGTAGACCGGCACCAGCCAGATCAGCTGCAGCGGAAGCGGGAGGGCGGCGCTCAAACAGGGAACCGGGGAGGGGTCGCTCCGAGGGGATCGGGGCGCGGAAGTCGGCGGACTCTAGTCAGCGGGACCCCTGTCCCGACAAGCTTTCTGGCGGAATGTGATCTGATCGCGCCAGGGGGCGACTGGGGGCCAGCCCTAGAAGCTGGCCCGGCCTCCATACCGGCGGTAGCCGCGGCTGCGGCGGCCCCCCAGTTCGGTGAGCCAAGCCTCCAGATCGCGGCTGTGGTGCTGCTCGTCCTCCAGCAGGGCGCTGAAGAACGCGCCGTTGTCGCGGTCGTTGATCAGGGTGCAGAAGCGGCTGGCTTCGCTGTAGTGATCCACCAGCTGTTGTTCCAGCTCGGCGTTCAGCTCCAGCAGACCCACCAGGTCGCCGGCGTGGGTGGCGGGCTGCAGCTGGGAGGCGGCCGGTGCCACCCCCAGCGACAGCATGCGCTGCACGATGCGTTCCGCGTGCTGCATCTCCTCCACCGTTTCGCTGCGGAAGCGCTCGGCGGAGGCCTGATCACCCCAGAGGTCCACGAGGGACGCCTGGGTCATGTACTGCTGAACAGCGGTGAGCTCCAGGCTCAGGGCGCGGCCGAGATAGCCCAGGACGCGCGGATGAACGGCGTCCATGGTCATCAGGCGCGGCGGGTCATGGTGCTGGCCAGGGCCGGCTCCACTTCGCCATGGGGGCGGGCAATGATGTGGGCTGCCACCAGGCCATCGCCCACGCGCTCACAGGCGTCGGCACCGGCGCGCACGGCGGCGTTCACGGCGCCGGTTTCACCGCGCACCATCACGGTCACGTAGCCGCCACCCACGAATTCGCGGGCCACCAGGGACACCTCAGCGGCCTTGGTCATGGCGTCCGCCGCCTCAATCGCGGGCACCAGACCGCGGGTTTCGATCATGCCGAGGGCGATGCCTTGTACGGAGGAAGCCATGGGGGACGTGCTACGGGATGAGGGGGGACGGGTGGCGCCACCGCCACCGGCCACACCACCACCAGAGGCCTTGCGGGCACTGGCGGAGGTGGAGGCGGCGGTGCGGGTGCTGGATTTGGCGGCTGTGGTCTTGGCCGCCGTGGCCTTGGCTGGGGTGGCCTTGGCTGCGGGGGCCTTGGCAGAGGCGGCCTTGCGGGCCGGCGCAGCCTTGGAGGCCACGGTGCGGGCGGTCACCGTCACGGCCGGGGCGGACGCGGCGGCGGGGGCCGGAGCGCTGGCCGGTTTGGCCGCGGCAGCGGGGATGGCGGTCACCGGAGTGACCGGCTTGGCCGCGCTGCTGTTGGGTTGAGGGGTGGGAGTGGCCATGACGGGAATGGGCGTTGCCCGGAGGTGGTCGCGGAGGAACGGAGCGGGAAAGAAATCCCTTATCCGTCGGGCGACCAGTGGTCGATGATGCCGCCGATCGTCAGATCGGTGAGCAGGTCGCCGTTGCCGGTGGCAAACCGGGCGGCGGAGCCGCTGGCGGTGAACACCCAGTTGCCTGGGGAGGCGCCCACCGGGTCACAGGCCACGTTGAGCTTGCCTTTGGGGGTGCGCAGCACCCGCAGGTTCTGGTGGGCGAAGCCCGGCACCCGGTTGGTGCACACCAGCGAACCCATCACCTGCATGATTTCCATCAGCCGGCACCTCCTGAGGGCTTGGCCGGGTTGGCCGTGGGATTGCCGGCGGCCATCTCCTTGGCGGCGTCCGGATCCCAGTGGTCGATGATCCCCACGATGGTTAGGTCGCTCGGGTACGACTTGCTGCCGGCGGCTTCCCGGGCGGCGGAGCTGCCCACGCAGATCACCCAGTCGCCGGGGATGGCGCCCACGGCATCCACCGCCACCTTCTGGGTGCTGCCATCGAGCACCACCTGCAGGTGCTTGTGCTGGAAGTCAGCGATGCGATTGGTGGAAACCAGCGGTTTCAGCACTTTGCAGATCAACATCTCAGTGCCCGCCTCCGGTGTTGAACGTGATTGAGGAACTTACGGTCTCGGCCGGGACATGCCGGTCGCGATCCCGCACGGTGAGCAGGGTGTGCAGCAGACCCTGCTGGCAGAGGGTGCTGTAGCGCGCCTCGATGGCGGCCTTGACGCGCTTGCAGTGGGTGATGGCCCGCTCGCGCGCCCCCGGCACGGCTCCGTGATAGTCGAACCGCAGCACCACCGGGATCGGCAGCCCGCGGGACACGTTCAGACCGGTGAAGATCTTCACGCCCACATCGAGGTCGGGTGCCCCCTCCTCCACCGTGTCCATGTAGGCGAAGTAGGTGAGGTTGCGCAGGTGCACCTCCTTGAAGCCGATGCCCACGCCGATGAAGCGTTCGGCATGGCCGAAATCGCTGTAGCTGCCGCCGTGGTACTGGCGCACGTAATCGATCTGGGAGAGGTTGTTCTCCAGCAGCCGGGCCACGAGCCGCACCATGCCGGCATCGGGGCTGGCGGCCGCCGCCTGCTCCACCAGTTCCGTCAGGCGCGCGCGTGCCTGGTCGGCGCTGAGGGAGCGGGTGGTGTCGTAGACGTCGCGGGCGTCGAGCCAGCTCTCCAGGTTGGTGCTGCCGTCGGCACCCGGCATGTGCACGCGGATGGCATCGGTGTCGGTGTCCATGCCGATCAGCAGCAGGTCGACGGAGGCCCCGCAGCAGAAGCTGTTCTCCACCGCCTGCTGGAAATCCTTGAGGCGCTGCAGGCCCTGGGCCGCGGCGGCCTTGTCATCGCTGCCGTGGGCGGCGCAGCCCTCGTGGCAGGGATCCTTGGAACTGAAGTGATACACCACCACCTTCAGGTAGCGGGTGTCGCTGTGGGCCGGGTTGGGCAGGCCTTCGCGGTAGCGCCGGTGCTCGGTTTTCACCCAGCGGTTCACCGTGTTCTCCACGTCGAACATGGCGCCTGCGTGGGAGCGGCGGCGCACGGAGTTGAACGGCAGCCGCAGGGCGTAGGCGATGGCGTGGGCCAGGCGACCGTCGGCGCAGGGGGTGATGTCCAGCAGGTGGAAGCCGCAGTCGAGCAGGAAGGCGTCGAAGCCTTCGGCGTCGGGGCTGCCCGCCTGGCCGGCCAGGGGATCGTCGTTATAGAAGGAGAGGCTGGTCTGCTCGTAGGCCTCGAACACGCACCAGGCGAACAGGGTGCGCATGTCCAGCTGGCTGGTCCACGCCTGCTCCAGCACCGGTAGAGGCAGTTCATGGCCCAGTTCCGCCACGGCCAGCCGCTGGGCCTCCGCCACGAAGTCGCCCTCGTGCTGCAGGGCCGAGAGCCGCTTGAGCACCGGCACGATCCGGTCGAAGGCGCCGAGGGTGCGCTGCTCGTAGGCCCGCAGGGCCGCATTGGCCTGGCCGTTGCTGAGGGGGTGCAGCCCGGCACCACCGCGGTGGCCGGCGGGGCGGATCACCACCGGTGAGGCCACGGGCCGCACGCGCTTGGAGAGGGTGGACACCGGGTTCAACCCCATGGGTTCGGGTGCAACCGCGGCTTGCTCCGCAGCGGGTCGACGTCGCGGTGCCGTTGGGGCCAGGGGCCGCTCAAAGTTGGCGGGACGTCGACGCATGCTTCAGGGCCTCAGCCGCGGGCGCCACCGGACACCGTGATCAGGGAACCCTGATCGGTGCTGCCGCTGGAGCCGGTGATTTTGCTGTTCGGGGCTGGGATCTCGTCGTTGCGCTTGCGCTGGAAGCCAGGCATGGCGCCCATGGGGCCGACGCGGGTGGGGTTGCGGCGGCGGGCGGAGCTGCCCTCGGTGCCGGTCACCCGGTCACCGCGGTCCCAGTCATCGCCGGTGATGCGGGAGCCATTGCCCTCGCCGGTGACGCGGGAGACGGGGCGCTGGTCCTCGTCCATGCTCACGGGCGCCGGGGTGGCGGCGGGGCGACGGTCGAAGCGGAACTGCTCGGTGCCGGTCACCTTGCCGGTGGCCATGTCGAACGGTCCGGTGATGCGGCCGCCGTGCTCATAGGTGCTGCCGGTGACGCCACCGGTGGTCTCGCGCTGCACCTGGGCGGTGCGGGCGGGGGACTGCACGCTGAACTGCTGCCAGGCGGCGGCGTTCAGGGGCTGGGGGAAGTCGGCGTCGCGGCTGGGGGCGGTGCCACAGGTGGCGGCCTGCTGATCAGCGCCCACGTAAGGGGTGCCGGTGACGTCTTCACAGGCGCCGCGCTCGGCGCCGGTCATCACGCCGCCGATGCCGGGCTGGATGCCGGTCATGCGGTTGGCATTGCGCACGGGGGTGCGCTCGCGGGCGGCGCGCACGGCCTTGGTGTTGCAGAAGTCGCCGGGCTGCTCGAGGCCGGCATAGGGGGTGCCGGTGACCACCTTGCAGGTGCCGGGCTCATCGCCGGTGACCTTCTCGCTGCGGCCGGTGCGGGTGCCGCTCACCACCTGGTTGCGGTTGGTGATGCTGAAGCCCACCTTGGCGGCCTCAGGGGCGGGGCGGGTGCCGCAGAAGCCGTCGAACTGCTGGCTGCCGATGTATTCGTCGCCGGTGATGTTGCGGCAGCTGCCGGGCTCATCGCCGGTCACCTGCTGGCTGCGGCCCACGGCGGTGCCGGTGACTCCGGTGCCGCGCAGGGTGGTGAAGCTGCTCACCTTGGTGGGGGTGCGGCCGGGGGCGGCGGCTTCGGCGCCGAGGTATTGGTCGCCGGTGAGCTGGCGGCCGGAGCCGGGCTCATCGCCGGTGACCTTCTCGCTGCGGCCCACGAGCACACCGCTCACGGGTTGACCGCCCAGGGTCTGGCTGCGGCCCACCTTGCGCACCGAGGGGGTGCTGGTGCCGCAGTAGGCGGCGGATTGGTTGGCGGAGATGTATTCGGTGCCGGTGACGGCCTTGCAGGTGCCGGGCTCATCGCCGGTGACCTTCTCACTGCGGCCCACCTCATTGCCGGTGACCCGGTTGCCGTGGCTGGTGGC
>BJHC01000104.1 GCA_014191535.1 Cyanobium sp.
CCATCGGGTGGGGGAGGGGGGTCAGTTGGGGGAGGGCTCGGCGGCGGTGAGGCTGCCGGCCCAGTGCAGCTTGCGGCTGAGGCTGCGGTAATAGGAGGGGCTCTGCTCCAGCAGCACCATCACGGCGGGGTGGGGCGAGCGGCCCACCAAACAACGATCGCCGGGTTCCAGCACCGTGGCGTGGGCGCCATCCTTCCAGAGGCGCACCCTCCGGTTGGATTCCCCCAAGGGCCACACCGCCAGCTGCGCCCGGGGGGGCACCACCAGGGGCCGACTGGAGAGGCTCATGGCACAGATGGGATTCACCACGATGGCCTCCACGCCGGGATGCAGGATCGGCCCACCGGCGGCCATCGAATAGCCCGTGGATCCGGTGGCGGTGGCCATGATCAGGCCATCACCGCGGTATTGATCCACCACCTCCCCATCGATCTCGAGCTCCAGCACGCAGGTGGGGGCTTCATCCTCCAGGCCAGGGCGGAAATAGAAGTCGTTGAGGGCGGTGTGCACCACCTCCGAGCCGTCGATGCGGGCTTCGAGCATCATGCGCCGCTCGAGCGCAAAGCGATCGTCCCGCAGCCGTTGCCACAGATCCTCCTGGTCGGCGTCGGGGGCGGCCCCTTGGGTGAGCAGCTTGCGCTCCTGGGCCAGAAAGCCGAAGTGGCCGCCCACGTTGAAGCTGAGGATCGGCACCCCCAGGGGAGCCAAATGGCGGGCGGCCCCCAGCACGGTGCCATCCCCCCCCAGCACCACCGCCAGATCGGGGGCTCCGCCCTCATCCGCCAGCAGGCCGGGGAACGGGTTGGCACTGGGGCCGCTCATGGCCACGGCCACGGCCACCCCCTGGTCGCGCAGGATCTCCGCGCAGCGGCGCGCCTGGCGCAGGGCGGCCTGGCTGGCGGCCCGATGGATCAGCCAAACGGTATCGAGCCGCATGGGGACAGGAAACTGTCCCCAGCCTGCCTACCAACGCAGCAGGTTGAAACGCTCCATGTCCACCGTTTCACGGTTCCGATACAGGGAGAGCAGGATCGCCAGGCCCACCGCCGCCTCCGCGGCCGCCACGGTGATCACGAAGATGGCGAACACCTGGCCGCGAATCAGCTGGCCGTCGATGTAACTGGAGAAGGCCATCAAGTTGATGTTCACGGCGTTGAGCATCAGTTCGATGCTCATCAGCACGCGCACGGCGTTGCGGCTGTTGATCAGACCCCAGACGCCGGTGCAGAACAGGATGGCCGCCAGGGCGAGGTAGGCCTGCAGGGGCACGGTGGTGGGCAGCTCGAGGCTCATGGGTTGGTCTTCTCCAGCAGCAGGGGGGTGCGGGACTTTTCAATCAGGCCCTGATCCACCGGTTCACCGGTGGCGATGTCGGCGCTGAACACATCGCGGCGGGCCAGCACGATGGCACCGATCATCGCCATCAGCAGCAGCACCGACGCCAGCTCAAACGGCAGCAGGTAATCGCTGAACAGGTGCTCACCGATGCGAATGGTGGCCTCTTCCCCCACGGGCGTGGGGCCCGGGGTGGCCCAGGGGGTGGTGAAGGCCACCCGCAGCAGCAGGGTGAACAGGCCGGCGCAAACGGCACCCGAGAGCAGACGGCGCAACCCCAAACCAGGGATGGCCGCCAGGTTTTCCTGTTTGTTCACGAGCATGATCGCGAACAGGATCAGCACATTGACGGCGCCCACATAGACCAGGATCTGGGCCGCCGCCACGAAGCTGGCGTTGAGCAGCAGATACAGGCCGGCCACCGACAGGAACACCCCGCCCAGCAGGAAGGCGGAGTAGACGATGTTGGGCAGCAGCACCACCCCGAGGGCGCCGATGGCCACGGCGGCCGAGAGGGCCACAAAGCAGATGAGCTGGGTGGAGGAGGCGATGGTCATCAGGGGGTCTCCTCGCCGGTGGCGGACTCAGCGGTGGCTGCAGCTGTGGGTTGGGATTTTGGCAGGGTTTCCAGCACCTGGGCCGGCAGCTGACCGGCCCGGGGGCGGCTGGGATCGACGCCGTGGGGATCCATCTCGCCCTTGGGCAGGTAGGCCAGCTCCCGCAGGGGCAGCACCGCCGGATCGCTGGTGACGCTGGTGGGCAGACGGCCGAGGGCCACGTTGTCGTAGTTGAGGCTGTGGCGGTCGAAGGCCGCCAGCTCGTATTCCTCAGTCATCGAGAGGCAATTGGTGGGGCAGTACTCCACGCAGTTGCCGCAGAAGATGCACACCCCGAAATCGATCGAGTAATTGCGCAGCTCCTTTTTCTTGGTGGCCTTGTTCATCACCCAATCCACCACCGGCAGGTTGATCGGGCAGACCCGCACACACACCTCACAGGCGATGCACTTGTCGAACTCGTAGTGGATGCGGCCCCGGTAGCGCTCCGAGGGGATCAGCTTCTCGTAGGGGTACTGCACCGTGATCGGCCGGCGGCGCAGGTGGTCGAAGGTGACCGACAGCCCCTGGGTGAGGTAATTGGCGGCACCCACCGCATCGCGGGTGTAATCGCCGACTTTCTTGAGGAACCCGAACATGGAGGAGAGGGCGATGGGTGCGATCAGCCGCCGAAGATGGCGGGGAAGGCCAACTTGAGGCCGGCGGTGACCAGCAGGTTCACCAGGGCCACGGGAAGCAGGAACTTCCAGCCCAGATCCAGCAACTGGTCAATGCGCACCCGGGGCACGGTCCAGCGCAGCAGGATGGCGAAGAACACCAGCAGGTAGGCCTTGAGCACGGTCATCACGATGCCGGTGGCGGCCGTGATCACCTGCACCAGGGGGGCATCGATGGGCTGACCGGTGAGCCCCACGATCCACTCCACCGGCAGCGGGAACCCCCAGCCACCGAGGTAGAGCACCGACACCAGCAGGGCCGAGAGCACCAGGTTGATGTAGCTGCCCAGATAGAAGAGGGCGAACTTCATGCCGGAATATTCGGTCTGGTAGCCGGCCACCAGCTCCTCCTCCGCCTCAGGCAAATCGAAGGGGAGGCGTTCGCATTCCGCCAGGGCACAGATCCAGAAGATCACGAAGCCCACCGGCTGGCGCCAGATGTTCCAGCTGAGGATGCCCGCACCCGTCTGCTGGTTGACGATGTCGACGGTGCTGAGCGAATTGCTCATCATCACCACCGCCAACACCGCCAGGGCCAGGGGGATCTCGTAGGAGATCGACTGGGCCGCCGCCCGCAGACCCCCCAGCAGGGAGTACTTGTTGTTGGAGGCGTAGCCGGCCATCAGCAGGCCGATGGGCTGGATGCTGCTGAGGGAGATCCACAGGAAGATCCCCACCCCCACGTTGCTGATCAGCAGGTGCTGGCCGAAGGGCACCACCAGCCAGCTGAGGATCACCGGCACCAGCACCAGCACCGGCCCCAGGGTGAACAGCAGGCCATCGGCCCGGGCCGGAATGATGTCTTCCTTGAACAGCAGCTTGAGGCCATCGGCCATGGGCTGCAG
The DNA here is from genome assembly GCA_014191535.1 of Cyanobium sp. Classification (GTDB taxonomy): domain Bacteria; phylum Cyanobacteriota; class Cyanobacteriia; order PCC-6307; family Cyanobiaceae; genus Vulcanococcus. The sequence continues at coordinate 3,454 of BJHC01000104.1, forward strand.
GATGCCGAGGGCACCGGCGTACTCCGGGCCGATGCGCTGCTGCACGGCGGCGGAGATCTTGCGCTCCAGCCACACGTTCACCAGCACGCCCACCACCGCGGCCACCAGCACCAGCAGCATCGGCAGGGGCAACCACAGGAGGTGGGCCGCCCCGGGGGACATCCCCAAGCCCTCAAGCACCGTGGTGAAACTGGCCTCGAGGTCGAGGCCGGGGCTCAAACCGGTGCTCACAACAGCAGGAGTGGCGGTCACCATGGCTGGCCGTTGGATGGGGGCAACTTAGGAGGCCGCAGCGCTTATCGGGCCTCCAGGGGTTGCCAATGCCGCCCATTGGTGCCGGTATAGATCTGCGTGGGCCGGAAGATGCGGTTGGCGCCGAGCTGTTCCTTCCAGTGGGCGAGCCAGCCGGCGGTGCGGGCGATGGCAAAGATCGGGGTGAAGAGGTCCTCCGGGATGCCGAGCTTGCGGTACACGAGGCCGGAATAGAAGTCGACGTTGGGGTAGATGCCCTTGGGGCCCAGCCGCTCCGCCGCCACCGCCTCGAGTTTGCGGGCCAGGTCGTAGAGGGGGTCGTGGCCGAACTGGTCAAACAGCTGCTCCGCCAGCTTCTGCAGGATCACCGCCCGCGGGTCCTTCACCTTGTATTCGCGGTGGCCGAAGCCCATGATTTTTTGCTTTTCGGCGATGGCCCGATCCAGCCAGGGCTCCACCTGGTCTTCGCTGCCGATGGTTTCGAGCATGGCCAGCACGTCTTCATTGGCGCCGCCATGGAGCGGCCCCGCCAGGGTGCCCACGGCGGAGGCCACCACGGCGTAGGGGTCGGTGAGGGTGCTGGCGGTGACGCGGGCGCTGAAGGTGCTGGCGTTGAGGCTGTGCTCAGCGTGCAGGATCAGGCAGGCATCAAAGATGCGGGCCGCCAGGGGGTCCGGCTCCCGCTCCGTGAGCATGTAGAGGAAATTGGCGGAATAGGGCAGGTCGTCGCGGGGCTGGATGGGGTCCTGGCCTTTGCGGATCAGCTGGAACGCCGCCACCATCGTGGGGATCTTGGCGATCAGCCGCACCACCGCCGACACGATGTATTCGGGGTTGTCGAGGGCCCGCCGGGAATAGAAGAGGCCCAGGGATGCGGCGCTGCTCTGCAGCGCATCCATCGGGTGCCCCTGGGAGGGGAAGCACTTCATCATGTCCCGGATGCGGAAGCTCACCCGGCGGTGCATCTGCACCTCGTGCTCAAACTCCCGCAGCTGCTCGGCCGTGGGCAACTCGCCCCAGATCAGCAGGTAGGCGGTTTCCAGAAAGGTGCTGTGGAGCGCCAGCTCCTCAACGCTGTAGCCGCGGTAGGTGAGCAGGCCCTGCTGCCCATCGATGTCACACACCGACGACTGGGTGGCGGGCACCCCCTCCAACCCCGGGCGGTACGCCGGAGCGGCCGGTTGCACTGTTGCCTCCACCACGGTGCTGCTGTCGTTTCGGTTGTTGGCAACCTAAGGCCAGCCCAACGGCGCGTTGGTGGCGCTAGCCACCGGATGGGGAGGCGGATGGGGAATCGGTGCTGCGGCGACCCAGCAGCAGCCGTGGCGGCAGCAGCAACGCCAGACGGGCCGACCCCAACAGCGATCCCTGGGGGGTCTGGTTCCACTGCAGCAGGGCCACCCCGGCCTTCTTGAGCTGCAACGCCTCGGGGGCCTGGCCCATGGGCACCCCGATCAACAGCGCCGCCAGGGTGCTGAGGTCGGGCTCATGGCCCACCAGGGCGAGGCGCCGCCAGCCGGAACGGGGCGACAGGGGCCCCAACCAGCGCTCCAACAGCGGCAGGGGGTCCGCCAGGGGAGCCAGGGCGGCGGCCAGCTCCAGCTCGGTCGCCAAACCGACGGCCACCGCCAGTTCAGCGGTCTGGCGGGCCCGCACCAGCGGGCTGCTCAGCACCAGATCGCAACCGAAATCCAGTTCCGTCAGCCGTTGGAGCACCTGCCGACTGCGCTCGCGCCCCTCAGGGGTGAGGCTGCGCTGGGCGTCATCGATGTCGGGGCCGCGCTCCTCGGCGATGCCATGGCGCAGCAGCAGCAGTTCACGTTTGCGGGTCATGGCTGGGCCTCAGCTGTGCAGCTGCAGGGAGGCCCGCAACCGCAGGGCACGGCGGTCGGCACCATCGGCCTCGAGGCTCAGGGCGGCGCCCTCCACGCTGGGGGTGAGCGGCGTGCTGGCCAAGGTGTTGAGCAGCCGCCAGGGCTGCCAGCGGCGCAGCAGGCCCTGGGCCGTGGCCCCATCCATCGACCACTG
>BJHC01000105.1 GCA_014191535.1 Cyanobium sp.
TGCTGCTGAGCACCTCCCCCAGTTCAGCATTGTGTTCGGCCGCGGCGGCCAGCTGCGCCGCCCGGCGCCGCTGCAGCTGCTGGCGGCGCTGGCCCTCCCAACCCAGCGACCCCGGCTGCCAGAACACCTGCCCCTGCAGGGCCGTGGGCAGGTACTGCTGGGCCACCCAGTGCTCGGCGTAGGCATGGGGGTAGCGGTAGCCCACCCCATCGCCGAAGGCCTTGCCGTCGCGGTTGGCGTCGCGCAGATGGGCGGGCACCGTTTGGCGGCTGCTGGCCTTGACGCTCTTGAGGGCATCAAAGAACCCCAGCAGGCTGTTGCTCTTCTCGGCGCCGGCCAGATAGAGGGCCGCCTGGGCCAGGGGGTAGAGCCCCTCGGGCAGGCCCACCCGTTCAAATGCCGCCGCACAGGCCTCCACCACCACCATGGCCTGCGGGTCCGCCAGGCCGATGTCCTCGCCGGCGGCAATCAGCATGCGCCGAAAGATGAAGCGGGGGTTTTCGCCCGCCTCCACCATCCGTGCCAGCCAGAACAGGGCGGCGTCGGGATCGCTGCCCCGCAGGGATTTGATGAAGGCGCTGATCGTGTCGAAGTGGGCGTCGCCCTGCTTGTCGTAGAGCACGGCCCGCTGCTGGATCGACTCCTCCGCGATGGCCAGATCGATCTGGATCAGCCCATCGGCGTCCGGCGGTGTGGTTTCCACCGCCAGCTCCAGGGCATTGAGCAGGCTGCGGGCATCGCCGCCGGCCACATCCACCAGGTGATCGGCGGCTTCCGTGCTGATCTGCACGCTGCGCTGGCCGTAGCCCCGTTCCGGATCGTCGAGGGCCCGTTGCAGCAGCTGCCGCAGGTGCTGGGGTTGGAGGGGCTGGAGCCGGAACAGCCGCGAGCGGCTCACCAGCGCCTTGTTCACCTCGAAGAAGGGGTTCTCGGTGGTGGCCCCGATCAGGGTCACGGTGCCGTTCTCCACCCAGGGCAGCAGGGCGTCCTGCTGGGCGCTGTTGAAGCGATGCACCTCGTCGACAAACAGCAGCGTGCGCAGCCCGTGCTGCTGCAGGCGCCGCTGGGCCTCCTCCACGGCGCTGCGCAGGTCTTTCACCCCCGCCAGCACGGCGTTGAGGCTGCTGAAGTGGGCGCGGGTGGTGGCCGCGATGATGCGGGCCAGGGTGGTTTTGCCCACCCCCGGCGGGCCGTAGAGGATCAGGTTGCCAACGCGATCGGCGTGGATCGCCCGGCGCAGCAGCCGCCCGGGCCCGAGGATCTCCTCCTGACCCTGGAAGTCGTCGAGGCTGCGGGGGCGCAGGCGATCGGCCAGGGGCGCCAGGCTCTGGCGCAGCTGCTCACCGCGGTGGCTGAACAGATCGCTCACGCCCGCTGATGAAGGGGTGTCATGCACCGATCCTGCTGGCTGAACGCGGCCTTGGCAAAACGACTCCGCGGCGGGTTGGAACCCATGGACCAGCGCCCGTGATCCCTGGGTTAGGTGATCACGGGGTCAAGTGATCACTGGGTCAAGTGATCACGGTGGGACGGTCCATGCCGGTGCGGTTCTTGATTTCCGCCAGCCCATCGATGGCGGTGATCAGGGAGCCCAGGGCGAGTTGGGGATCCTGGGCCAAGTTGCCGCTCGGGGGCACGTAGCTCTCCAGGTACACCCGCAGGGTGGCCCCCTGGGTGCCGGTGCCCGAGAGGCGCAGCACCACGCGGCTGCCGTCGTCGAGCAGCAGCCGCAGGCCCTGGCCGCTGGTGAGCGAGCCGTCCACCGGATCGGTGTAGGCGAAATCGTCGGCGGTGGCGATGGTGCGGCCGGCGAAGGCCTGACCCACCAGTGCCGGCTGCATCGCTTTCACACGGTCGTAGAGGCCATGGGCCGCATCGCTGGCGATGGCCTCGTAGTCGTGGCGGGAGTAGTAGTGGCGGCCAAAACGGCTCCAGTGCTCCGCCATGATTTGGCTCATCGGCTCGCGCCGACGGGCCAGGATGTTGAGCCAGAACAGCACCGCCCAGAGGCCATCCTTCTCGCGGATGTGGTTGCTGCCGGTGCCGAAGCTCTCCTCACCGCAGAGGGTGATGCGGCCCGCATCGAGCAGGTTGCCGAAGAACTTCCAGCCGGTGGGGGTTTCAAAGCAGGGCAGCCCCAGCTGCTGGGCCACCACATCGGCCGCGGCGCTGGTGGGCATCGAGCGGGCCACCCCCGCCAGGCCATCGGCATAGCCCGGCACCAGGCTGGCGTTGGCGGTCAGCACCGCCAGGCTGTCGCTGGGGTTCACGAAGCAGTGGTGACCCAGGATCATGTTGCGGTCGCCATCACCGTCGCAGGCGGCGCCGAAGCGGTAGCCATCGCCTTTGAGCAGCAGATCCGCCAGCTCATGGGCATAGGTGAGGTTGGGGTCGGGATGGCCGCCGCCGAAATCCTCCAGGGGGATGCCGTTGCGCACGCTGCCCGCCGGCGCCCCCAGCAGCCCCTCCAGCAGTCGCTTGGCGTAGGGCCCGGTGACGGCATGCATCGCATCAAAGGCGATTGGGTAATCGCCCCGCAGCAGATCGCTGATCTGATCGAAGTCGAATAACTTCTGCATCAGGGCGATGTAGTCGTCGACCCCATCGATCACCTGCACCTGCAGCGCGCCGATGGTCTGCTGGCCGGGTTGGTCGAGGCTGAGGCTCACATCCCCCCAGATGCGGTAGCCATCGAGCTGTTGGCTGCAGGCGTAAATGGCGTCGGTGAGTGATTCGGGGGCCGGGCCGCCATTGGCTCCGTTCACCTTCACGCCGAAATCGCCGTCGGGCCCGCCGGGGTTGTGGCTGGCGGACAGGATGATCCCGGCGGTGGCCTGGTGCTGGCGGATCAGGTTGGAGGCGGCCGGGGTGGAGAGGATGCCGCCGGTGGTGGTGAGGATGCGGGCCACGCCGTGGGCCGCGGCCATGCGCGCGATCACGCCGATGGCGCGGCGGTTGCCGTAGCGGCCATCCCCGCCCACCACCAAGGTGCCGCCGGCGATGCCGGGCACCGTGCGCAGGATCGCCTCAATGAAGCTCTCCAGGTAGTGCGGGGTCTCGAACTGGCGGCTGCTCTTGCGCAGCCCTGACGTGCCCGGTTTTTGATCCTTGAAGGGCTGGTCAAGGCTGATCTGCAGCACGCCGCTGGTCATCGGGACAGGCCTGGGGGGCACCAAGTTAGTCCTGCTGAGCGGTTTGGCGATCAGTTCTTGTCGCCGCCGCCGCGCCCGAAGAACCGTTCAAAGAAGGAGGGTTCCTTCTGGGGCTTGGCGGTCTCGGTTTTGCCGGTCACCGGCTTTTCAGAACTGCGGCACACCAGCAGCAGCCGGCCGGCGGGATCGCCGATTGCATCGCGGCGGGCCAGGGTGTTGCTGCTGGCGGGGGTGGATGTCTGGATGATCGACCAGAGGGCGTCCTTGCATCCCCCGGGCAGGCGGGGGTGATCCATCAGGGGATCCGCCAATTTGCGGGCTTGGCTGCAGGTGTCGCTTGTGTTCTCACGGGCGCAGGCCAAGGCCGCCAGCTGCACCTCCCGCAGGGTTTCCGGCGAGGGGTAGGCCACAGACGGCTGGGCCTGGGCGCGGAGTGGCAGGGCTTGGATCCCCAAGGCCAGCACCGCGGCCATCAGCTGGGGGGAGGAGCGCCTGCGGCGACAAAGGGCGACCATGGGGTGGGCGGAGCGTGGTCCCATCATCGGATGGCCATCAGGCCCTGCAAGATCACCGGGTTGGGTGTGTTCAAACCACTGCTGCTGTATGTGCTCACCGCCCTGATGGAGCTGCTGGGCTGTTATCTGCCCTATCTCTGGCTGCGACAGGGCCGAGGCTCCCTGGTGTTGATCCCCGCTGCCCTCTGCCTCGGGCTGTTTGTGTGGCTGCTGAGCCTGCATCCAACCGCTAGCGGCCGGGTTTACGCCGCCTATGGGGCGGTGTATGTGTCGATGGCGCTGCTGTGGTTGTGGCTGGTGGATGGGGTGGTGCCCACCAGCCGCGATCTCTTGGGAGTGGCGGTGGTGCTGGCGGGGCTGGGGGTGTTGCTTGGCGGCGGAGCCCAACGGCCCTGACATCTCAAAGGGCCCAGCAGCGTTCGAGACGCTGGCGCAGCTGGACATGCCGCAACCTTGCCTGCAGCTGCCAGAGCTTCAGGCCGACCATCAGCACAAACAGGACCCGGGCTGCGAGCACAGGGACAGGCCTATTTCTTGCCGCCTTCCAGGTTGGTGTCCGAACCGTTCTGATGGCCGTTCAGGTGCTTCTCGCAGGCGTGGCTGGTGCTGCCGCCCAGCAGGCACAAAGCAGCAACGGCGAGGGGCAGCAGGCGGCGCATGAACAGAGTTCCGTTGCCCGCAGCCTATGGAGGCTGTCCCGTGGACGCCAGGGTCCGTTGCCGAATGCCCACCGCAGTCGCGGTCGGCGGGCCCCCCACGGGACGGCTCCGTGAAGAGTGATTGAGGCGCAGAGCGACCCCGCCCCAGTGGATCCAAAGTGGAAGAAATCCTGAAGGAGGCTGTCGTGTTCGGAGTGTGGTCGCGCAAGTGCGGAGAGTGCGCCAACTATTCCGGGTGCGTGGATTCCCAGGGGTTGTGCCGCGTGTGGGGCACGTTGATCGCCTCGGCCTCGTCGCTGCCAGGGCAGTGCCCCCATTGGACCAGCCGCGAGGCGGTGGCGGTGAGTGGCCCGGGGGCTTCCCTGGGCTCCTGAGCGGGCTGCTGGCGGCTTGCCGCGGTTCAGGGCTGCTTTGCCCAGATCCGTTCAAGGCTCTTGCGGAAGGCTCTCTCGTTCAAGGGCCGGGCCAGGTCGCGCCTACGAAGCGTGCTGCCGATCCACCAAACCTGCAGACCGCCAAAGGCCAGGGCGAAGAGACCCAGTTGGAGGTATCCCGCATTCAGGTGCTCCATCACACCGCCTGCTGATCCCGCTCCCAGATCCGCTCCAGCGTCTGTCGTGAGTGTTCTGTGCTGGTGGGGATGCCCGTTTGCTGCCTGCGGAATGGGGAGGTCAGGCGCCAGAACTTGATGGCAGCGCCCACGGCGAACACCCCCCAAGGCACCAGCATCCATGCGGGATGAGGCATCACTTCTTGGCGCCTTCCTGGGGTGCTGCTGCGTTGGGGCTCCCATCCTTCATGCCACCGCAGCAACATTCGGCGTTGGCCATCGTGCCCGTCAGCACGGTTGCAGCAGCGAGAGCGAGCAGGAGCAGGCGCTTCATGGGTTTTGTGATCTTTAAAGGTCACGGTAGGTGCGCCATCTGCCTTCGGCGACTGCCCTTGCAGCGATCGGGGCTTCAACGGATCGCTTGACCACCAGCGCCATCGCGAGTAGTACAGGCGTACTTGCTTGATCGCGATGGCTGATGCGCGCCCGGTCGGAGTGGCTGAGGAGTGGGGGTACCTGGATGGGGGTGTGTTGCGACCGGCCCGCACCGGTGCCGTCTGCATCACCTGCCAGCACTTTCGCTACGAGGTCGGCAGTCAGTGCGTCACCGTGCTCACCTGTCCGATTCACCAGGGCTTGATTCCTCAGGGCGAGCACCTCACCAAGCGGTGCCGTCAGTGGATGGCCCGACGGGAGCTGGCGGTGGGCTGGTGCCCGGAGGTGGGCTGATTGTTCCGCCCCACTGAGACCCCCTC
>BJHC01000106.1 GCA_014191535.1 Cyanobium sp.
GGCTTCGGGCTCAGCTACGGCCGCTTTGTGCTTTCGGAAGCGGCACTGCTGCACCAGGGCGGCCAGGCGGTGGAGCTGGGGGTGCAGGTGCAGGTGCAGGTGCAGGTGCAGGTGCAGAACTGTGGCCCCATGGCCGCTGCGGCGGTGGTGCAGGTGTACCTGGAGCCCCCGGGCCTGGCGGTGGAACGGCCGCCGCGCACCCTGGTGGCCTTCCAACGGGTGCCCCTGCAGGCCGGAGAGAGCCGCCGCATCAGCCTGGCGGTTCCCCTGCGGCGCCTGGCGTTCTTCGACGAGCAGCGCGATGGCTTCGTGCTGGAGGGGGGGCACCATCGGCTGGTGTTGGCCCAGCACAGTGAGGATCCAGGCCTGGCCTGTGGGCTGGATCTGCAGGAGACCTGGCTGGGGCCTTGAGCCGCCCCAGCAGCCGCTGCAGGCGCAGGCGGTTGTAGCGCTGCAGCAGCACACAGGGCAGGTTGAACAGGGTGGCGAACAGCAGGTTCAGCGCCACCCCCGCCGGGGGCAGCCACAGCAGGGTGAGGCTCCAAACCGGCCACAGGGCCCAATGCACCCATTCGGCCCGGCGGGTTTCCAACAGCAACCGCTGCAGGGCCTGGGGATTCCGCCGCGCCAGGCTCGCCTTGGGAATCCCGCCGGGCAACGCCCCACCGGCATCGGGGATCCAGGCTTTCCAGCGGCGGATACCCCACAGGCGTTCATAGCGGTGCAGCGGGGGTCGGGCGCCCGGGTGCAGTGGCGTCGCGGCACCGGCCCGCAGCCAGGACAGGGGCACGCGATTGGCCAGCGTGCCCACCAGCAACGACCACCCCAGCCACAGGCCGGCGCAGCCGAGCACCGCCAGAGCCGCCTGCCGCGTTGCCATCAGCGGGTGCTCACGTAGCGGCCCTTCCACTGCACCTGGCCCCGCTCCAGGTTGAGGATCGCCAGCACAAACACCCCCAGGAAAAACAGCACCGGCAGCGGAAAGAGCAGCACGATCCAGTGGAAGCGCCCGACGCGACGGGTGAGCCACCACAGCTGCAGCGCAAAGGCCCCGTAGATCAGCCCGTTCACCAGCAGCGAACGGTCGCCCAACAGGGGCCAGCCCAACAGGGCCGCCGGCAAACACCAGGCGGCCCAGAACAGCCCCGACAGCCACAGCACCACCGCCAACATCCAGGGCCAGTGCACCTCCGCCGCCGCCGTGGCGAAGTTCTTGTCGAAGCCCACCACCAGATCCCGCAGGCCGCCGGGATACATGCGGTAGGCGATCTGGCCGTGGCCGATGTAGGCACTCACCGGCAGGCCGCAGCGCTCGTAGCGGTGGGCCAGGAACCAATCCTCCACCACCTTGTCGGCCACGGCGGCATGGCCGCCGCTGCGGTCGTAGTCGGCGCGGCTGGTGGCCATCGCCGGGCCGAAGGCCACCCCGCAGCCGGGGCCCAGCGGCACCGCCAGCAGGCCCACCAGGTTGAACAGCAACGACAGCTGCTCGTAGGGCCGTTCCGTGCGGTGGAACGGCTGCACCGACACCAATCCCCCCTGGGCCTCCAGGGCCGCCACCAGGTTGTGCAGCAACGGCGGCTGCGGTTCGGTATCGGCATCGAGAAACACCAACACCTCGCCGCAGCTGGCCTTCACGCCGTGGTGCAGGGCCCAGGTTTTGCCGCACCAGCCCGGCGCCAGCGGCGGCGGCTGCAGCACCCGCAGCGGCAGGGTGGCGGCCGCCGCCCGGGCGATGGCGGCGGTGGCGTCGCTGGAGTGGTCGTCGATCACGATCACCTCCAGGGGCTGCAGGGTTTGGCCCGCCAGGGCCGCCAGCAGATGGGGCAGCGTGGCCGCTTCATTGCGGGCCGGGATTAGCACCGACAGCCGCGGCCGGCGGCGCAGGGCCCCCTGGGGCAGCGGTGTGAGGTGCAGGGCCAGCAGCCAACCCAGCAGCCATCGCACCAGCACGGAGACACCGACCCAACCCATGGGAGCCCTTGGCCGCCGGGGCCAAACCCTATGGGCGGCAGGCCCAACGCCCGCGGGAATCGCCCATCACCGCAGCAGCTCGCGGGCAATCGGCCCCAGGGCCGCCGCATCCCGCAGCAACTGGGGATGGGTGGCCACCGGCAGCGGCGTGCGGCCGCCCACCGGCAGCACCGCGCGCCAGCCGGGCAGCACCGCCAGATCGAGGGCGGAATAGAAGCTGTGGCACTCCAGGCCGGCCAGGGTGTCGAGGTTGCTGTTCAGCTCGGTGAGCAGGGCACTGCCGTGTTTCACATCGGCCAGGCCGCGGAACAGCCGGCTCGACCAGGGCTGCGCCGTGTAGGTGCCCTGCTGCGGGCTGCCGAGGCTCACGAAGCGCCGCGTGCGCCGGTGGCCCCCCAGGCGCTGAATCCAGGTGCGGGCGATCACCCCGCCGATGGAAAAGCCCAGCAGATCCAGGGGGGTGGATCCGGGATAGGCCGCCTCGATCTGGCGGCCCAGCTGATCCGCCGCCGCCGCCACGGAGGTGAGGCCCAGCCGCAGCGGCAGGGCGGGCAACAGCAGATCAGGGGCCCGCTCCCCCAGCTGCCGGCGCAGGCGGTTGAACACCGCTGGGGTGTCCAGCAGGCCATGCACCAAAACCAGCGGTGGGGAGGCGATCAGCGGTGCGGTGGACCTTGTCTTGATTGAAGGCGGCGGCGGCGGCGCTGACGCGTAGCTCGCAGTAGGGATTCCCTCCTCAGGCGGAGGGCTTCGGGTCCGTCGGGCGGGGGCGCCAGGGCTGCGTTGGCTTGGCCGCCGGCCCCCGGCCCTGCCAGAGGTCACACCGGTGAATCGAGGCTTCGGCGGCCGTCATCGCCTTTTGCCACACCTCACAGTGCCCCTGCGGGCCCATGGGGTGTTTGAAGTGCACACACGTGAGGCAGTAGCTCAACCGAACGCCTCAGGGGGGCATGCATCCCCAGAACCCTAAACAGCGGCCACGGGCCCTGGGCGTAAGGCTCCCCTCAGAGGCGATCGCGGCCCTGCCCCACCGCCGAACTGCCGAGGGCCAATCCCGCCAGCACGCTCAGCCCCTGGGCCACCGCCGCATCAATGCGCCCCTGGGGCCGCACGCAAAACGACGGCTCCGGATCGAGCCGGCCGCGGTGCTGCACCACCAGCCAGGTCACGGTCATGCAGTTGAACAGATCCACCGCCAGGGCTCCGCCCTGGAACACCAGGATCCCCGCCGAGATCCACACCACCAGTCGTTTCGAATCCATGGCCCAGGGGCGCAACAACCCTGAAGGGTTCCGGGGCCCCACAGCGGCCGGAACCCTTCAGGGTTCCTTGCCCTGCAGCGATGCCGAGCCCAGCCCCCACCCACACCGCCACCAGCCCTGCGCTGGCCCTGGTGGTGCCCTATTTCAGCCAGAACGACAGCACCACGGCCCAGGGGCCGCGCATGTGTTTTTCCTCCACCTGTGCCATGGCGGCCGCCCACCTGCGGCCCGGCTGCCTGGATGGGGCGGGCCAAGCGGATGACCGCTACCTGCAACGGGTGTGGCGCCATGGCGACAGCACCAGCGCCAGCGCCCAGGTGGCGGCCCTGGCGGAGCTGGGGATCACGGCACGGTTCCGCTGCGATGGCCGCATCGAGCACCTGATCGCGCAACTGCAACGGGGCATCCCCATCCCCGTGGGCTGGTTGCACCGCGGCGCCGTGGAGGCCCCGCAGGGGGGCGGCCATTGGAGCCTGGTGATCGGCGTTGACCCCCAGCGCCAGGCGCTGCTCCACCACGACCCCAACGGTGAGGCCGACCTGCTGCACGGCGGCTACGTGAGCACCGCCATCGGCAGCGGCCGGGCCCAGGCGTACTCAGAGCGCCACTGGGGGCGACGCTGGATGGTGGAGGGTCCGGGTAGCGGCTGGTGGCTGGAGCTGAGCCATCCCCAGAGCTAAGCCGCTCAAGCCGCTCAGCCCAGGGCCGGCGCCAGCTCCAGGGGGCACAGCAGGGGGGTGAGCAGCGGCGCCGGCAAGCGGCAGGTGCGCCAATCGCCGTTGGCGGCGCACACCTCCACGCCGATCAGCGCCAGCAACGACTCGCGGCAGCCCTCGAGGCAGCCCTCCATGCCGCCCTGCTCGAGCCAGGCCACCGCATCGGCGATGGCCTCCTCGAGGCTGGCGTAGAGCACATCGAGCTGGCGATGGGGCTCGCAGCAGCCATCGATCAGGCGATACAGCCGGTGATCAGGGCGCTGATCAGGCCGCTGACCAGGGCGCTGGGGTGATCGGTTCGAGCCCCATCCAATCGGCATGGCCACTCCATCCGGGAATTCAGCCTGCTGAGCCGCAGCGGTGCTGTCTGGTGCTCGCAACAGAGCTTCAGAAACCCGAAGGCGGCGCTGATCCCGAACCGGATCTGCTGTTTGTTGGCCCTCACCGGCAAACCCGTGACGATGCGCCCATGAGGGACCGGGCCAATGATCATCATTCAGCGCTACGACCGGGCCAGCGACACCTGGGTGGACGAGATCGTGCGACACGCCAGTTGGCAGGCGCACAAAACCGCCAGGGCCAAGTCGATCTGCAATGGCAACGACTACCGCATCGTGTCCGGCTACAGCGGTGCGGTGCTTGAAACCATCTTGGCGGCGGAGCAGAGCCACAGCTGAGCCCCATGGAGCCGGCAGCGATCTACGGCCATCACCAACCCCTGCATCGGCAGGTGCTCGCGGCCTGCGACGGCTGGCGGATCGCCGTCTGCACCAGCAACGCCCAGGTGAGGGTGATCACGAAGCTGCTGCTGGACCAGGCCCTGGAGAGCCGCTCCATCGCGGAGCTGCTGGCCCAGCACCCCGAGGCCAGCGAGCCGTTGCTGGTGATCAGCGACGACGACCTGCCCGACGGCGGCGCCGACCTGCTGATGGACCAGGTGCGGGCCCGCCCGGGCCAGGGGCTGGCGCGGTTTCTGATCGTCTTACCCCTGGCCGTTGCGGACGAACGGCTGCAACAGCTCTGGCAGCAGGGGGCCGATGCGCTGCTGAGCCTGGAGAACGGCGGCAGCGGCCTGGGGCTGCGCATGATCCTGGCCCTGGTGGCCGGCGGCAGCAGCCTCGATCCCAGCTTTGATCAGCGCCTGCGCCAACGGGCCCGCGCCCGCAGCGGCGACTGCCTGCACCCGCGCCTCAGCCCCACGGAACAGGAGCTATTGCTGGCCCTGGCGCGCGGCCGCAGCAGCCGCGAGATCGCCGCCCTGCGGCAGGTGCGCTGCGACAGCGTGCGCCGTCAGATCAGCCACCTCTACCGCAAGGCGAATGTGAGCCATCAGCGCGGTCTGCTGGCCTGGGCCCTGGAGCAGGGGCTGCTGCGTCCCGCCGATCTGAGCGGCCCCTGACCCCAGCGCCTGGGGGGTTATCGCGGGGCGACTCCGCCTGCCGCTCAAGCCAATAGGCCGCGAGGTTGGAGAGGGAGCGGCCCTGGGCGTCGCTGGCATCAAGCAGCACTTGATACACCGACCACGACACCGTGATCGTGAGGCGCTGGGGCTTGCGCAGGTTGTAGCCACCGCGCGCTGACTGGCTCAACACGGGGGTGGAGCTCAGACGCTGGCTTGCCATAGCAACATCAAGTCTAAAGAAAGTATTAGCC
>BJHC01000107.1 GCA_014191535.1 Cyanobium sp.
GGCCGGATCGTCGAGCTCGGCGGTGGCGATCTCCCGGTGGCGCATGCCGATCCACTGGGCCTGCAGCTGCGCTTCCTCGCGCAGGTGGGGCGCCAGCGCCGGCGATACCCCGGTGACCGCCACGGCCCGATCCCCCAGTTGCTCCGCGGCGATGGCCGCCACCAGGGTGCTGTCCACCCCGCCGGAGTAGGCCACGATCACCGCCGGCAGGCTCGCCAGCTGGGTGCGCAACTGCTCCAGGTGCTGGGCCTGCCCTGGGCTGAGGCTCTCGAGCAGGCGAAACATGGCGCTGGGCCGGCCGTGGGCTGTGCCGCTTGATCCTGGCAGGACCGCCGTTCCGGCCACCGCCGGTAGCATCGAGGCGAACCGGTTCACTCCATGCCCCCCAGCACCCAGACGCCGCAAAACCAGGCGCAGCGGGGCACCGGCCGTGGCATCGGCATCCGCACGGCGGCCGGCGCCAATGAGCGCAGCCATGGCCAACTGCACGTGTACGACGGCGAAGGCAAGGGCAAAAGCCAGGCGGCCCTGGGGGTGGTGCTGCGCACCATCGGCCTGGGCATCTGCGAGCAGAAACAGACCCGCGTGCTGCTGCTGCGTTTCCTCAAGGGGCCCGGCCGCTCCTACGACGAGGACGCCGCGATCGAGGCGCTGCAGCAGGGCTTTCCTCACCTGATTGACCAGGTGCGCACCGGCCGCGGCGATTACTTCAGCGCCGATCAGGTCACCCGCATCGACATCCAGGAGGCCCAGCGCGGCTGGACCATCGCCAAGGGGGCCCTGGCCAGCGACCTCTACTCCGTGGTGGTGCTCGATGAGCTCAACCCGGTGCTGGACCTGGGCCTGCTGGATCTGGAGGAGGTGGTGCGCACCCTGGCGGCCAAACCGCCCGGCATGGAGGTGATCGTGACCGGACGCGGTGCCCCGCGGCCCCTGGTGCAGATCGCCGATCTCCACTCCGAAATGCGGGCTCACCGCCGACAGGACCGGCTCCAGGATGTGGATCTGGGGGAGGCCGACCTGGCCAGTGCTGGCCTCGATGGCATTGAGGTGTACACCGGCGAAGGCAAGGGCAAATCCACCAGCGCCCTGGGCAAGGCCCTGCAGGCCATCGGCCGCGGCATCTCCCAGGACAAGAGCCACCGGGTGTTGATCCTGCAGTGGCTGAAGGGCGGCAAGGGTTACACGGAGGATGCCGCCATCGCTGCGCTACGGGAGAGCTATCCCCATCTGGTGGATCACCTGCGCTCCGGCCGCGATGCCATCGTCTGGCGCGGCCAGCAGCAGCCCATCGATTACGTCGAGGCGGAGCGCGCCTGGGAAATCGCCCGGGCCGCCATCTCCAGCGGCCTCTACAAAACGGTGATCCTCGATGAGATCAACCCCACCGTGGATCTGGAGCTGCTGCCGGTGGAGCCGATCGTGCAGACCCTGCTGCGCAAGCCGGCGGAAACCGAGGTGATCCTCACGGGCCGCTGCAAGCACCCGCCGGCCTATTTCGACCTGGCCAGCGTGCACTCCGAGATGGTGTGCCACAAGCACTACGCCGAGCGGGGCGTCGACCTCAAGCGCGGCGTGGATTACTGAGCCCGGACGCCTCCCAGGGGGCCGCTTCAGTAACGGGGCACGCTGGGGTCCACCTCCTGGCTCCAGGCATCGATGCCGCCAGCCACGTTGATGCCGTCGATGCCATGGCGCTTGAGGGCGATCAGGGCCTTGGCGCTGCGGCCCCCCAACTTGCAGTGGGCGTAGAGGGTTTTGCCGGCGGCCAGTTCCCGCACCCGCTCCACGGCGGTGCCGTTCTCGATCTGATCGAGCGGGATCAAGGTGGCCCCGGGGATCACGGCAATCTCCGCCTCGGGGGGGTTGCGCACATCAAGCAGCACCAGGCCTGAGCGGTCTCCATCGAGCAGCTGCTTGAGCTCAGCCACGCTGATGCTGTCCACGGCGCCGGCCTCCTCCTGGCCGGGGGCGCTGCCGCCCACGCCGCAGAACTCCTGGTAGTCGATCAGCTTGTCGATCACCGGCCGTTCCGGGTTGGGCCGCAGCTTGAGCTCACGGAACTTCATGCCTAGCGCATCGAACAGCAGCAGTCGCCCGCTGAGGGTGGTGCCGATGCCGGTGATGATTTTCACCGCTTCGGTGGCCTGGATCACGCCGATGATCCCGGGCAGCACCCCCACCACGCCCCCCTCGGCGCAGGAGGGCACCATGCCCGGCGGCGGCGGTTCGGGGAAGAGGTCGCGGTAGTTGGGGCTCTCGGCGTCGAGGTTGAACACCGTGGCCTGGCCTTCGAAGCGGAAGATCGAGCCGTACACGTTGGGCTTGCCCAGCAGCACGCAGGCGTCGTTCACCAGGTAGCGGGTGGGGAAGTTATCGGTGCCGTCGCAGACGATGTCGTACGGGCGAATGATCTCCAGCGCGTTCTCGCTGCTCAGGGCCGTTTCGTAGAGGTCCACCTGGCAGTGGGGGTTGATCTCCAAGATCCGGGCCTTGGCGGATTCGATCTTGGGCTTGCCCACCCAGCTGGTGCCGTGGATCACCTGCCGCTGCAGGTTGGAGTGATCCACCACATCGAAGTCGACGATGCCGATGCGTCCCACCCCGGCGGCCGCCAGGTAGAGCAGCAGCGGTGAGCCCAGGCCGCCCGTGCCCACGCAGAGCACCGAGGCGGCCTTGAGCCGCTTCTGCCCGGCCATGCCCACCTCCGGCAGGATCAGGTGGCGGGCAAAACGGGCCACCTCATCGGGGCTGAGCTCGATGCCAGTGGTGTCGGGGGGAAGCATGGAAGCGGGGCGGCGTGCGATCCGTCTCCCTACTCTCCCAAATCCCCGGCCAGGGGCTCGAGGGGCAGGGGCAACGCCTCCGGGGCGATGCCCTGCGGGGCTGTGGGTTCCGGCAGCCACCAGGCCCGCAGGGGCTGTGGGTCGTCCGTGAGGCCGCTGCGGATCAGCATCAGGGTGGGGCCCAGGCTGCAGGTGCGGTCGCGCAGCGATGGCACGGCCGGGCTGCTGGGATGGCTGTGGGCAGCCCCCAGCACCTGCAGTCCACGCTCACGCACCCATCGCTGCGCCAGCAGCTGTTCGCGCGGGTCGAGTTGGAAGTGGCGCTGCCGTTCCGATGCTGGTTCCCAGCGGTTGCAGCAGGGCCAGATCCCCTGCACCACCAGGGCTTCTGCGTGGCGTTGTCCGATCAGTAGGGCGCAGCCTTCGCTGGGGCTGGCGGCCAGCAGAGTGCGTTCCAGAACGATCAGGCAATGCCCACTGAGGAGCACGCGCTCTGGCGTTGATGCACCCACACCGATACCTTATGCCGAAGCCAACCCGTCCGATGCCCACCCTGATGACCGACGAGACCACCGATCTGAAGGATCAGGCCAGCACCGGCGGCGACGAAGCCGGAGCCAGCTTCACCGAGCGCTACAGCGAAGTGCTGAGCAAGGTGAACGAAACCCTCGACCAGGTTGATTGGGGCCAGATGGGCCGCATCGGCAAGGGTGTGGGCGTTCTGGTGGTTGTGATCGTGGCCCAGGTGCTGATCAAGGGTGTGATCGACACCATCAACCTCCTGCCCGTGGTGCCCGGCCTGCTGGAGCTGCTGGGCCTCGTGGTGGTGGGCCAGTGGAGCTGGCAGAACCTCACCACCAGCGACAAGCGCTCCGCGGTGATCACCAAGGTGCAGACCCTGCGCAAGGAATACCTGGGCTGAACCCAGGGAGAATCCGAGGGCCCCTCAGGCCATCAGCTCCAACAGGTTCTGGATGCTGGCGGCTGATTGCCGCCAGTAGCCCCCGCCGAACAGGTTGGCGTGGTTGAGCCGGTGATACAGGTTGTAGAGCTCCGCCCGTTGCCGGTGCCCAGGCGGCAGCGGCCAGGTGGCCTCGTACCCCGCGAAAAAGCTCTGCGGGAACCCGCCGAACAGTTGCGCCATGGCCAGATCCACCTCCCGGTCGCCCCGGTAGACCGCCGGATCAAACAGGGCTCCACCGCCCCCGATCAACAGGGCGGCATTGCCGCTCCACAGGTCGCCGTGCACCAGGCAGGGATCCGGGTGATGGCCCGCCAACCACTGGGGCAGGCGCTGCAAGAGGGCTGCGGCCCCGGGCAGCTGATGACCTGAGGCCGCGGCCCACTGCAGCTGGGGGGCGAGGCGCCGCTGGGGGAAGAAGTCGGCCCAGCGGGCCATCCAGCCGTTGGCCTGGGGCCCCGAGCCGATGAAGTTGTCGCGACCCCAGCCGAAGCCCTGGCTGGGCTGATCCAGGCTGGCGCGATGCAGCTGGGCCAGCTGGGCCCCCAGCTGCCACCAGGCCTGCTCATGGCTCCCGCCACCGCCCTGGCCCTGCTGCAGGTCCAGCCACTCCAGCACCAACACCGCCTCCCCAGCGGCTCGCCCCATCGCCAAGGGCTGGGGGATCCGTAGCTTGGCGGCGGTCTGATGCAGGGCTGTGAGCCCATCGGCCTCCGCCTCCAGCACGGGCAGCAGGGCCGCACGGTTGGTTTTGGCGAACAGGCGCCGGCCATCGGCGAGCTGCAGCTCCCAGGCCCGGTGGATGCAGCCGCCGCCCACCGGCCGCTGCCCCTGGAGCTTCACCCCCAGCTGTTGCTGCAGCCAGCTCGCCAGGGTCTCGGGCGCCTGCTGCACGGGGGAGCCGGCCACGCGCCGGGGCTGGGGCGCTGCCAGCATGCCGCCAGACAGGGGCGCCATGGCGGAGCGTTGCGATGTGGCGGTGCTGGGGGGCGGCATCGCCGGCCTGACGGCGGCGGCGTTGTTGGCTGCCGATGGCCTGGAGGTGGTGTTGCTGGAGGCCCACAGCCAGAGCGGCGGCTGCGCCGGCACGTTTCGGCGCGGCCCGTACACCTTCGATGTGGGGGCCACCCAGGTGGCCGGCTTTGAGCCCGGCGGGATTCACCGGCGCCTGATGGATCACTTCGGCCTGCCGTTGCCGGAGGCCACCCCGCTGGATCCCGGCTGCAACGTGTGGCTGGCGGGGGAGTCGGCTCCGATTGCGCTGTGGCGTGACCCCCAGCGCTGGGGGGAGGAGCGGCGGCGGCAGTTTCCCGGCAGTGAGCGCTTCTGGGCCCTGTGCGCCCAACTGCACCGCAGCAGCTGGGCCTTCGCCGGCCGTGATCCCGTGCTGCCGCCCCGCAGCCCCTGGGACTGGGCCCAGCTGCTGGGGGCTCTGGGGCCCGGAGTGCTGGCCAATGGCCTGTTCACCACCGCCACCGTGGCCGACCTGCTGGCCCTCTGCGGCTGCGGCGGCGATGGTCGCCTGCGCCGTTTCCTCGATCTGCAGCTGCGGCTCTATTCCCAGGAGCCGGCCGCCGGCACCGCTGCCCTCTATGGGGCCACCGTGCTGGCCATGGCCCAGGAGCCCCTCGGGCTTTGGCATCTGCAGGGGTCGATGCAACGGCTGAGCACGGCCCTCGAGCAGGCCCTGGCGCGGGCGGGGGGTGCGCTGCGTCTCCGCCATCGGGTGCAGCGGCTGCAGCGCCAGGGGGCTGGCTGGCGGGTGCTGGGCGAGGGGCCGGCCCGACGGCCGTTTGCCCTGCAGGCCGACCAGCTGGTGTGCAGCCTGCCGCCGCAGCTGCT
>BJHC01000108.1 GCA_014191535.1 Cyanobium sp.
GGGGCTGGAGGAACTGGATGCCGGCCGGCTAACCTGGAACGAACCGCTCACCCTCACCAAGGAAGTGGCCGGCGGGGGCGCCGGCTGGATGGCCAGCCGCCCCCTGGGCAGCCGCTTCCCCTTCTGGGAGGCCGCCACCGAGATGATCCGGGTGAGCGACAACAGCGCCACCAACCTGCTGATCAAGCGCCTGGGGGGGAAGGCCAGCCTCAATGCCCGCTTCCAGGCCCTGGGGCTCACGGGCACGGTGATCAACAACTGGCTGCCGGACCTCGACGGCACCAACACCACCAGCGCCCACGACCTCGCCCGGGCCATCGCCCTGGTGGACACCGGCGAAAAGCTCAGCCCCCGGGCCCGCGATCTGTTCCGGGAGGTGATGGGCAAATCCCGCACCAACACGCTGTTGCCCCTGGGCCTGCTGATGGGCCTGGGCGGTGATTCCGCCGACCCCGACAGCGACCTGCTGGCCCATGGCGTCACCGTGCTGAACAAAACCGGCGACATCGGCATCGCCTACGCCGACGGCGGGCTGATCGAGCTGCCCAACGGCCAGCGGGCCGTGGCCGCCTTCCTGGTGAAGGGGCCGTTCAACGACCAGCGTTCCACCGACCTGATCCGCGCCATGGCCGCCGAGGTGGCCCGCAGCCTGATCGGCAAACCCCGCAGCAGCGCAGCCCCCCGACCATGACCCCCTTGCCTCTGCTGCTGCTGGCGGCCAGCCCCACGCCAGCACCGGCACCCGCCCCTGCCCCTGCCCCGGTTCAACGCCCCCAGACCGTGGAGCCTCTGCCGGGCGGCCTCGATCAGGTGTTGGTGGTCAACGACAACAACCCGGAACTGATCACCGGGCCGGGGATCCTGCTCTCCACCTTCCCCGGCCAGGGCCGCAGCCAGCCCGAAGCCCACCTCAACCTGCCGCTGAACGGGCGCTTCGATCTGTTCAGCCACCACGTGTTCGCCGGCAAGCCGGATCAGCTCAACTCCACCCTCTGGCTGGCGGTGCTGGCCCAGCCCCGCGGCCCCCAGCCGGTGACCCTGCAGCTGCTGGCGGGATCCACCGCCCTCTCCCAGGCCACGGATCGGGTGCAGCCCCAGGCCCCCTTCCTGCCGCTGCCGGACCTCATGCCCCAGGACGGCGCCACCTATGCGGGTCCCGGGAGCCGGGTGGCGACCGAACTGCTGGGGCGCCAGCGCAGCCCCCTGCTGCCGGAGCGCTGGAGCCTGGCCGCCGGGCAGCCCACCACCCTGTTGGTGCTGCCGCTGCCGGTGCGGGGGCTAGACCCCCTGCTGAATGGCCGCAACCTGCAACTGCGGCTGCAGAGCAGCGGGCCGGTGAGCCTCGCCACCCTGGCGGCCTTCGGCGAGGGCGACCAACCGCCGCCGCCGGAGCGCTGGGCCGCCCTGCTGGATGGCGGCCTCAGCGCCAAGGAGCACACCCCCACCCCACGGGGCAGCAGCGGCAAGTTGGTGTATTCACGCGTGAGCGGCGTGCAGGTGGGCAGCACCTGGCGGGCCACCCTCACCGATCCGGGCAAGCCCTATCTCTCCGCCGCTCGGGCCCCGATTTCCTGGCCCATTGCCTCCCTGGAGCGCGGCAGCCTCGGCACCCGCCAGGTGCAAACCGCTGAACTGAAGGCGTTCTATCCCGGTACCGCCTGGGCGGCCCACGGCAACTACGGGGTGGAATACGACCTCACCCTGCCGCTGCGCAACACCGGGGCCCAGCCCCTGCAGCTGCAGCTGGCGCTGGAATCGCCCATCAAGGGCGACCAGCCCGTGGGGGGGCTGCGGTTCAAGGCCAAGCCGGGGCCGGCGGTGATGTTCCGCGGCACCGTGGAGGTGAGTGGCCTGGACGGCAGCGATGGCAAAGCCACGGGCCGCCAGGGGTTCCACCTGGTGCAGCGGGTGGGGCAACAGGGGCCGGCCCTGGGCACCGTGAGCCTGGCGCCGGGCGGCAGCCGCAGCCTGCGGGTGCGGCTGATCTACCCAGCGGACGCCACACCGCCCCAGGTGCTCAGCCTGCTGCCTGTGAAACAATCGCCCGAACAGCCTGATTCATCCCGCTGATGCAAGCCCGCAAGCGCAGGGTTTACCCCTTCACCGCCATCGTGGGCCAGGAGGAGATGAAGCTGGCGCTGCTCCTCAATGTGATCGACCCGCGCATCGGCGGCGTGATGATCATGGGCGACCGCGGCACCGGCAAGAGCACCACCATCCGCGCCCTGGCTGACCTCCTGCCGGAGATCGACGTGGTGGCCGGCGACCCGTACAACAGCTCCCCCAGCGACCCCGATCTGCAGAGCGCCGAGGTGCGCCAGCGGCAGGAGCATGGCGAGCAGCTGCCGATCGAACAACGGCAGGTGCCGATGGTGGACCTGCCCCTGGGGGCCACGGAAGACCGCCTCTGCGGCACCATCGACATCGAGAAGGCGCTCAGCGAGGGCGTGCGGGCCTTCGAGCCCGGCCTGCTGGCCAAGGCCAACCGCGGCCTGCTCTACGTGGATGAGGTGAACCTGCTGGACGACCACCTGGTGGACGTGCTGCTCGACTCCGCCGCCTCCGGCTGGAACACCGTGGAACGGGAAGGGGTGAGCGTGCGCCACCCGGCCCGGTTCGTGCTGATCGGCTCCGGCAACCCCGAGGAGGGGGAGCTGCGGCCCCAGCTGTTGGATCGCTTCGGCATGAGCGTGGAGGTGCGCACCGTGCGCGACCCGGAACTGCGCGTGCAGGTGGTGGACCAGCGCACCGCCTTCGACAACGACCCCGATGGCTTCAACGCGGCGGTGCAACCCACCCAGGACGGGCTCCAGGCCCGGGTGGTGGAAGCCCAGAAGCGCCTGCCCCAGGTGCAGATCGATGACGACCTGCGCATCCGCATCTCCGCCATCTGCGGCGAACTGGATGTGGACGGCCTGCGGGGCGACATCGTGACCAACCGCGCCGCCCGCGCCCTGGCCGCCTTCGAGGGCCGCACGGAGGTCACCGAAGACGACGTGGCCCGCGTGGCCGCCTGCTGCCTGCGCCACCGCCTGCGCAAGGACCCCCTGGAGCAGATCGACTCCGGTGATCGGGTGGTGAAGGTGTTCTGCAAGGTGTTCGAGCGGCCCGACAGCACCGACCGCGCCGCCTTCGAGCTGGCCCTGGCGGCCTGATGCCCACCCGGGGGCCCTGGTGAGGATCCTCGGCCTCGACCCCGGCCTGGCCCGCGTGGGCTACGGCGTGATCGACGTGGATGGGCGGCCGGGCAGCGGCCGCCAGCAGCTGGTGGACTGCGGCATCATCCGCACCGATCCGGGCCGCAGCGACGGCGATCGGATGGTGGAAATCGCCCGCGACCTGCGGCAGCTGCTGCGCACCTGGAAGCCGCAGCTGGCGGCGGTGGAGAAGTTTTTCTTCTACCGCTCCAGCACCACCATCTCCGTGGTGCAAGCGCGGGGGGTGCTGATGATGACCCTGGCGCGCTTCCAGGTGCCGGTGGTGGAATTTCCGCCGATGCAGATCAAGCTGGCCCTGGCGGGCCATGGCCATGCCGACAAGGACGACGTGCTGGACGCGGTGATGCGGGAGCTGAACCTGGAGGATCCACCGCGGCCCGATGACGCCGCCGATGCCCTGGCGGTGGCCCTCACCGGCTGGTTCCAGCGCTGAGCCATGGCGGAGCCCGGCGACGGCAGCAAGGCTGAGCTGCGGCGGCTGTTCCGCCAGCGGCGGCGAGCCCTGCAGCCGGCAGCCCAGGGGCCGCTGCTGGCGCTCGCCCGCCGGGAGCTGCCGGCCCAGCTGCCGGCCGGGCAATGGCTGGGGATCTACTGGCCCCTGGCCGGCGAGGCGGATCTGCGGGGGCTGGATACGGAGCCCCAGCTGCGGGGGCGATTGGCCCTCCCCCGGGTGCAGCAGGGCACGCTGCGCTACCGGCCCTGGGGCGCCCACACCGCCCTCAGCCCGGACGACACCGGCATCGACGCCCCCGCCGACGGGCCGGACCTGGAGCCCACGCAGCTGGGGTTGCTGCTGGTGCCGGCCCTGGCCTGCGACCACGCGGGCTACCGGCTGGGCTACGGCGGTGGCTGGTTTGATCGGCTGCGCAGCGCCCCAGCGTGGCGCGCCGTGCCGGCCCTGGCGGTGCTACCGGAGGGCTGCCTGAGGGAGCAGCTGCCGCGGGACCCCTGGGATGTGCCCTTCGATGGCTGGCTCCACGAGCGGGGGCTGGTTTGGTTGCAAGCTGTGTAAGCCAGGGCCGGATGCCACCGCCGAGCGGCCGGGTTTGGCAAGATCGGCACAGGACAACCGAGCTGTTGTGGATCTCCAGGCCAACGACGCCTTCCGATCGGCCCTCAACCTGGGGCAGGACAGCCCGCGCCGGGGTCCCAGCATCCGGCTCAACCACGGCAGCGCCGCCGAACAGGTGCTGGCGGCTGAACTGAAGGGGCGCGACGATGCCAGCGACGCCCTCTCGATGATGGTGAGCTCGATGGTCCACATGGTGCAGGCGGGCAAAACCCGCAGCAACGGCAGCCGCTGGTCGGCCTGAATGGGCCGTTTGCGCGGCTGGCGCCTCCTGGCCCTGGCGCCCCTGGCCTGGCCCGGTCTGGCCCAGGCCCATGGCATTGAAAGCAGCCTCAGCCCCCTGCGGGGCCTGAACAATCAGCTGCTGCTGCAGAGCCAGTTCTCCAATGGCGAACCGGCCCGCGACGCCGTGGTGCGGCTGGTGGCCCCCGATGGACACCCCCTCGACCTCGGGCGCACCGATGGCCAGGGACAACTCAGCTTTGCCCTGCCCAAGGACGCCCAAGGCTCCTGGGAGCTGCAGGTGGACGGGGGGCCCGGCCACCGCGACTACCTGGAGATGCCCGTGCAACGGGGCCAGGCCCAGCTGGATCGGGTCAGCGAACAGCCCCAGCCCGCCCGGGGCTGGTTGATGGGTCTCAGCGGCCTGGGGGCAGCTGCCATGCTGCTGGGACTCCAGCGCATCCGCCGCCCCCGTTGATGGCCTCCGGCAGCCAGAAGCTCGATCAGATTGTTGAACGCCTGAAAAGCACCGCCGACCCGAAGCGGCGCTACGAATACGTGTTGTGGCTGGCCAAGAAGCTGCAGCCGCTGCCGGAGGAATTCCGCAACGACAGCTTCAAGGTGAAGGGCTGCGTTTCGCAGGTGTACGTGGTGGGGCAACTGGTGGACGGCAAGCTCCACTGGCAGGGGGATTCCGATGCCGCCATCACCAAGGGCCTGCTGGCGCTGCTGATCGAGGGGCTGGAGGGTCTCGACCCCGCCACCGCCGCCGCCATCGACGCCAGCGTCTTGGCGGACACCGGGCTGCAGGCCAGCCTCACCCCTTCGCGGGCCAATGGCTTCCTCAACATCCTGCGGCTGATGCAGGCCCAGGCGAAGGCCCTGGCGGGCTGACGGGGGATCGCGTTGTTCGGCTGATTTCTAGGATCGCCGCTCACGCATTCACGGCGGCATGACCATCGGCATCGGCTTGCTCGGGCTTGGCACGGTGGGAGCAGGCGTGGCCGAGATCCTGCTCACCCCCGAGGGGCGCCAT
>BJHC01000109.1 GCA_014191535.1 Cyanobium sp.
TGCACACGGAGCTGCTGGATCTCACGGCGTTGGCGTTGCCCCTGTTCACGCCCCGCAGCCAGGCGGCCGGCACCCCGGCGGGCTTGGCAGACCTTGACCAGCAGCTGCGGTCGGCTCCGCGCTGGGTGATCTGCGCCCCGGAATACAACGGTTCGATTCCTCCTGTCCTCACCAGTGCCATTGCCTGGCTCTCGGTGCAAGGCAACGACTTCCGCAGCCTGTTCAACGGGCGCCCCGTGGCGATCGCCACCCATTCCGGCGGCGGTGGCCACGCCGTGCTGGCGGCTCTACGCCTGCAGCTGGCCCACCTCGGTGCCCATGTGGTGGGCCGGCAGTTGGTGAGCAATGCCAGCCAGCCAGCGAAGGACGACTCCATCGCCGATCTGATTCATCGCCTCAAGCAGCTACAACCGCTCCAGCTCTGAGCCGTTCTCGCTCCCATGGCAACCCCCGCCGTCAACGCCCCGGTGTTCCGCCCTGCGGCCGAGCGTTTTCACAGCCAGCTTGATTGGCTCGACAGCTGGCACAGCTTCTCCTTCGCCGGCCACCACGATCCCGCCTGGATGGGCTTTGGGCCGCTGCGGGTGATCAACGACGACCGCATCGCCGCTGGCCGGGGCTTCGGCATGCACCCCCACCGCGACATGGAGATCATCACGGTGATGGTGGAGGGGGAGCTGCACCACCGCGATTCCATGGGCCATGCGGAGGTGCTGCGGGCCGGTGAGGTGCAGCGCATGAGCGCCGGCACCGGCGTGGTGCATAGCGAGATCAATGGCAGTGATCACCCCTGCCGGCTGCTGCAGATCTGGATCGAGCCGGCCTCCCTGGGGATCGCCCCCGACTACGAGCAGCGCCCGTTCCCGGCCCGGCCCGGCGCATGGACCCCACTGCTGGATCCCCAGCGGCGCTCGGGAGCCATGGCCATTCACCGGCCGGTTCGGCTCTGGCGGGGGGTGCTCGATTCTGGCCAGAGCCTCCCCTGGCCCGAGGGCCTGGCTTCCGCTGGGGCCCTGTGGTTGCAGCTGATCAATGGCGCCCTGCAGGCCCCTTGGCCCCTGCAGCGGGGCGATGGGCTGGGGCTCAACGGGGCCGCGGCGTTGGAGGCCCCCCGGGCCAGCGCCGCTGGGGCCGACCTGCTGCTGTTTGCCCTGGACTGATCCCAGGCATCACCAGCCCCTGTCGCCTGGAGCACCGGCTCCGCCAACCGCCTTGGGCAGGCTGGATGCGTTGGCGACATGCCCGTGCTCCACTCCGGATTTCCCGCGGCCGAGCGCCTCTACCGGCTCACCGATGCCCGCGGTCTGCCCCATCCGGTGCTGGATGAATCCTTCGAGACCCGGGAGCAGGCGTTGGACGCTGCCCTGGATTGGCTGAGGCAGCAGGGGCTGCTGGATCCCCACGCCGACCCGCACGAGCAGGAGCGCCAATTGGCCCTGCAGGTGGGGTTGGAGATGAGCACCCCCAGCGGCGACTGGCGCACCCTGCGCCATGCCGGCTTCACTGGGTGGCGTTCACTCACCGCCTGAATGCACCGCTCCCCTGGCCTGGATCGCCCCCTGGCGTGGGCGGGCCTGCTGGCCAATGGGGCGGCGCTGTTGGGGTTGCCCCTGGCCATCGTGCTGCCGGGCCCTCTGCCGCAGGCGCGGCTCGTGGTGGACCTGGCGGCGGTGCTGCCCACCCTGGTGCTCGGGCTGGTGGCCTGCGGCGGCCTGCTGGCTCAGCGCCAGTGGGGCCGGATCGTGGCGATCGTGGCCCTGGGGATCGGCTTGGCGGTGGGCCTGAGTGCCGGGATTGTCTGGCTGGCGCTGGTGCCGATCGATCGCTTGGCCACGGCCGCAGGCCTCGGTGGCCTCTGGTTGACGCAGCTGCTGTTGTTGATCCGCTGGAGCCTGCCGCGCCCGTAAACGGCAGCGTCTGCGACAGACAGGCCTCCGGGCTCGGTTGAACCATGGCCCCACTTCTCATTCCTGCCATGGCTCAATACCGCCTGGTGGACCATCGCGGCGCCCCCCATCCGGTGCTCGACGATCTCTACGAATCCCTGGAAGCGGCCTGGTCCGATGCCCTCGCCTGGTGGGGCACCAATGTGTCGAGCGTCAGCGGCCGCATCGAGCCGATGGCCATCGGCGTGGAGGTGAGCACCGCCAGCGGCAATTGGCGCACGCTGCGGTACCCCGGTAGCTGAGCGAGCTGGTGCCATGAAAAAAATCGAGGCAATCATTCGACCCGAAGCGCTGCGGCCCCTGCAGCAGGCGCTGGTACAGATCGGCATTCCTGGCATGTCGGCCTCCGATGTGCGCGGTCTTGGCCGGCAGGGCAGCCAGGTGCAGCTCCACAGCGGTGGCGGCCTGCGGCTGGATTTCCTGCGCAAGGTGCGCGTGGAGATCGTGCTGGAGGAACGGCAGGAGGCACAGGTGCTAGCCCTGATTGAGCAGGTGAACCGCACCGGCCGCATCGGTGATGGCAAGGTGTTCACCGGTCCCCTGGAGACGGCCCACCGCATCCGTACGGCGGAGCAGGGCCTCCTGGCGATCTGAGGGCCTCGGGCGCCAGATCCCTAAAAAGTATTGCCTGATGCCGAAGGGGGCCCCGTCGGCGTCTTCCATGGTTTGTAGTGATACAAACCACCATGCCCAGCGCCGAGCGTTTCGCCGCCCTGCAGACCATTCAGCGGCGCAAGCCCGTGGCTGTGGCTGCCCCCACCCCGCTGGCGGAGAGCTGGGCCAGCGATGTGTTCAGCCTCGACACGATGAAGGAGGCGCTGCCCCGCAGCGTGTTCAAGTCGATCCAGAAGACCATCCGCGAGGGCGGCAAGCTCGATCCGGCGGTGGCCGACACCGTGGCCAATGCCATGAAGGATTGGGCCAGCAGCCGCGGCGCCCTCTACTACGCCCACGTTTTTTATCCGCTCACCAACCTCACGGCTGAGAAGCACGACGGCTTCATCGTGCCCAAGTCCGATGGCCGGGCGATCACCGAATTCACCGGCAAGCTGTTGGTGCAGGGTGAACCGGATGGTTCCTCCTTCCCCAACGGTGGCCTGCGCTCCACCTTTGAGGCCCGCGGCTACACCGCCTGGGATGTCACCAGCCCCGCCTGGTTGATGCGTACCCCCAACGGGGTGACCCTCTGCATCCCCACGGTGTTTGTGAGCTGGACCGGGGAGGCGCTCGACAAGAAAACGCCGCTGCTGCGCTCCAATGCCGCGGTGAACGCCCAGGCCCAGCGGCTGCTGCGGTTGCTCGGCGAAACCGAGGTGGCCCGCATCAGCTCCAGCTGCGGCGCCGAGCAGGAGTACTTCCTGGTGGACAACGCCTTCATGGCGCTGCGCCCCGACCTGCAGCTGGCGGGCCGCAGCCTGTTTGGCGCACCTCCGGCCAAGGGCCAGCAGTTCGACGACCACTACTTCGGCGCCATCCCCGAGCGGGTGCAGGTGTTCATGCAGGACGTCGAAGACCAGCTCTACCGGCTGGGGGTGCCCGCCAAGACCCGCCACAACGAAGTGGCCCCCGGCCAGTTCGAGATCGCGCCGGTGTACGAGGCCGCCAACGTGGCCACCGATCACCAGCAGCTGATCATGACGGTGCTGAAGGCCACCGCCAAGCGCCACGGCTTCACCTGCCTGCTGCACGAGAAGCCCTTCGCCGGCGTCAATGGCAGCGGCAAGCACGTCAACTGGTCGATCGGCAACAGCACCCAGGGCAACCTGCTCGACCCCGGCAAGACCCCCCACGAGAACCTGCAGTTCCTGCTGTTCTGCGGCGCTGTGATCCGCGGTGTGCACCAGTTTGGTCCGCTGCTGCGGGCGGTGATCGCCACCGCCAGCAACGACCATCGCCTCGGTGCCAATGAGGCGCCGCCGGCCATCATCTCGGTGTACCTCGGCAGCCAGCTCGAGGACGTCTTCAATCAGATCAAGGCCGGTGAGCTCAAGAGCTCCGCCAGCGGTGGGGTGATGCAGCTCGGCGTCGACAGCCTGCCGGAGTTCCCCAAGGACGCCGGCGACCGCAACCGCACCTCGCCCTTCGCCTTCACCGGCAACCGCTTCGAGTTCCGCGCCGTGGGCTCCGGCCAGTCGGTGGCCGGTCCGCTGGTGGCCCTCAACACGATCCTGGCGGATTCGCTCGCCTGGATTGCCGACCAGCTGGAGGCCCGCCTGGCCAAGGGCGAGAGCCTCAGCGCCGCCAGCTTCGCGGTGCTGCAGCAGATCACCCGCGACCACGGCGCCGTGATCTTTGGCGGCGACGGCTACTCCAGTGCCTGGCACGAGATGGCGGTGAAGGAGCGCGGCTTGGAAAACCTGCGCACCAGTGCCGATGCCCTGCCGGTGCTCAAGCGCGATGCCATCCGCGACCTGTTCGCCCGCCACAACGTGCTCAGCCCGGTGGAGCTGGAGAGCCGTTTCGAGGTGTATGCCGAGCAGTACTGCCTGGCGATCGAAGTGGAGGCGCGCCTGGCGGTGCGGTTGGCGCGCACGTCGATCTACCCGGCGGTCAGCGCCTACCTGGCGGAGTTGGCCGCGTCGATCCAGGAGCAGGAATCCATCGGCCTCACCCCCTCCAAGGCCCTGGCCCAGCAGATCGGTGACCTCAACCAGCAGCTGCTGGATCGGGCCGCGGCCCTCGAAGCCGCCCTGGGCTCCGCCCCCCACGGCGCTGATGCCCACATGCGCCACTGCGCCGACACCCTGATGGGCCTGATGGGCGAGCTGCGGGCCGCCGCCGACAGCCTGGAAACCCTGGTGGATGACGCCGCCTGGCCGCTGCCCACCTACCAGGAGATGCTGTTCGTCAGATGAGCGGCGGCGCGGGCAGGTTCTCAGTCTCTGATTGACTCCTGCCCATGCCGTGCTGACAGGCTTCCGCTTGCGGAGCCTGGCGCCGGGTTCACCCGGCGTATGGCAGGGAGGAATGGTGCAGAAGGATTCGGATCGTTCCGTTCGGCTCCTTCATGAACGACCAGGTCTTGTCGACGGTCGTCGTTTGCCCTTCAGCGTTCTTGAAGCTCACGTTGCCCATCGTGGTGGCGTAGCTGCCATTGAGTTGGATCACCTGATTGGTGGCTTCGCAGGAGCGCCAGGGCTTCAGGGCAAACCCCTTGTCATTGGGAAACGCAGGATCCCCTCCCACGAAGTAGGAGAGTGCGCCGGCGCGTGTTGGGCGGAACGTCTGCGACCCGGAGGCCAAGGTGGGTTTGAACGCCACGGGGCCGTACTGGTAGGCGTAGCCCTGATCAATCACGGCCTCCGCGGTGCTCTTTGCCTTGGCTATCCCTCCACTCGCATAGGCCGCGCTGATTTTCAACAGCCCTTGGCACCAGCCCTTCTGGGCGGCGATGACTTCGGCAATCGTGATGTTGTTGTTCATCACCTGCACGTTTGGAAAAGCCTGTGCCTGCAGCGTGATTCCCACCATCAAGGCTGGAGCTGACACAACGAAACGTGAGAGGAGCATTGGGCATACCGCTTGTCT
>BJHC01000110.1 GCA_014191535.1 Cyanobium sp.
GGATCAGGCGCCAGCCACCGGGAAAAACACGGTGAGGTCATTGCCGGAGCGCTCGGCCAGCCGTCCCCCCAGGCTGTGGAACAACCGCTGGGTGGCCTGACGACTGAGTTGCAGGCTGCCGGTGCCGGGATTCCAACTGAGCACCGGGCCCACCCGCTGGGCTGCACCGGGCTGCTCATCCGGTCCGAGGGCGTCGGCGCTGGCACTGAGCCGCAGCTTCAGGCGGGCGCCGGCCGGCTGCAGGCTGAGGGCCACCACGGCACCGGCGGGCAGGCCGCGGCTGAAACGGTCCACCAGCCCCCCCAGCACCGTTTCCAGCCGGGCCGGATCGCTGAGCACCAGCGGCAGCTCGGCAGCGGCACTGAGCTCCAACCCCAGGCTGCGGCGCTGCAGCTGTTGGCGCCACAGGGGCTCCAGCTGCAGGAGCAATTGGACCAGATCGGTGCGGGCCAGGTGCTGCTCCCCCGCCTCGGCGGGCTGGCGCTGCAGTTCGGCCGCCAGGAAGATCAACCCGAAGCGATCGATCTGCTCGCTGCACTCCCCATCGATCTGCTGCAGCCGCTGCCGCACCAGCTCCGGCAGATCGCTGCGGCGCAGCAACGAACGAATCAAGGTGCGGATCGTGGCCAGGGGGGTCCGCACCTCGTGGGTGAGGGCCTCCAACAGGGCCAGCTCACTGCTGGGGGGCGTGCCATTGCCCCGTGGCTCGCCACCGCCGCGGTGCACCAGGGGCTGCAGGGTGAGGCTGGGGGCCATGGCCGCCAAACGCTCCGCCAGCCGCGGCCAGAACTGCGGCACCCGCTGCGGGTCGTTCTGCAGGGGGCCAAGGGCCTGAATCGCCTGCCGCAGCCGCTGGGCCTGGGCTGGGTCGGTGCGCTGCAACCGTTCATCCAGCCGCGTCAGCGCCGCCGAGAGCGCCGCCGGCTCGAACTGCACCACCAGGCGCCGGGCCTGGTGCTCCCCCACCAGGGCCATGGCCACCTGCAGCCGCGGGGTGATCAGCACCAACAGGGGATCGGTGCCATCGCCCTCCTCCAACGGCAACCGCTCAAAGCCGCCGCCCGCCTCCACCGCCGCCGCCGCCACCCCGGTGGCGGGCAACAACGGCGCACTGGCCTGCCACAGATCCCCGAGCTCGGTGGGGGCCCACACCCAACCCTGCAGCTGCTGCAACAGGGCCGGTTCATAGAGGGCGGGCAGGGGCGCCGCCAGCCACACGCCCCGCTGGGGACCCAGCGGCACCAAAAAGTCGTCCTGGAGGGTGGCCAGGGCCGCCCACCACTGACGCCGCACGCTGTCCTCATCGCCGCGACCAGGGTCGGCGCCGTGGGCCAGTTCGCGACGCAGGGCCGCCAGGCATCCCACGGGCTGGGCGGCCGGGTCCGCCATCACCAACGGCCCGTGGCGGTGGTGCCCCGCCGGGCCACCGACGCGCACAGCCCCAGGGCGATGAAGTTCACGAGCATGGCGGAGCGCCCGTAGCTCAACCAGGGCAGCGGGATGCCGGTGATCGGCCCCAGGCCAATGGTCATGTTGATGTTCACCACCACCTGGAACATCACCATGGCGCCAATGCCCACCACCACCAGCGATTCCACATCGGTGCGGGCCTTGCCAGCGATCTGCAGCAGCCTCCAGATCCACACCACAAAGCCCACCACCACCAGGGCCGAGCCGATGAAGCCGGTTTCCTCCCCCAGGGCACTGAAGATGAAATCGGTGTGCTGCTCGGGAATAAACCGCAGCAGCGTTAGATGGCCCTGCATCAATCCGGTGCCGAACCAGCCACCCGAGCCGATGCCCACGGTGCTCTGCAGCAGGTGGTAGCCACCGCCGAGGGGGTCCTTGTTGGGATCGAGGAACAGGGTGAGCCGGTCGCGCTGGTGGGGCTGCAGGAAGTTGTTCCAGAGGAAGGGGGTCGCCAGGGAAAACACCGCCTCGACGGCCACCACGGCCAGCGGTGCCAGGCGCTTCCAGGGCAGGCTTTTCCAGGCCAGATAGGCCATGGCCGGAATCCAGCCGATCAGCAACCACGGAAACACCCCAGCCACGATGGCGCTGACCACCGGGGACATGAACAGCAGCACCCAGGCGCCGGGCATCCCTGACCAGAACATCATCACCAGCAGCACTGCCCCGAACACCAGGGAGGTGCCGAGGTCGGGCTGAATCAGCACCAACAGCCAAGGCAGGCTGATGATGGCCACGGGCCGGAGCAGATCCACCGGGCGCTCCACCGGGTGGCGCCCCAGCACCCGCGCCAGCAGCAGGATCGCCCCCACCTTCACGAACTCGGAGGGCTGCACGTTGAAGCCGGCGATGTTGATCCAGCTCTGGGCGCCCAGGGCGCTCACCCCCACCACCCGCACGGCGATCAGGCTGGCCACCATCGCCCCGTAGATCACCCAGGGCCAGCGGGTGATGCTCTCCAACGGCACGCGGGCCAGCAGCAGGGCGATGCCCAGGCCCACCGCCGCCGTGATCCAGTGCTGGTACCAATCGGCATAACCGGCCTGGCGCTGGGTGCTGGCGATCAGGATCCCGGCCACGAAGATCATCCCCAGGGGGATCCACCAGAGCAGCTTGTCCACCCCGTCGAACCAGCGGCGCCGGCGCCCTCGCCCGGACGCGAAGAAGCCGCCGCGGCGGGGGCCCAACAGCGGCAGCCCCAGCAGGGTCATGGGCCCGTCGTCACGGGCAGGCGCTGGGCCAGGGCGCGGAAGGCGGCAGCCGTGGCGGAGTCCGGAGCACTCAGCACCGCGGGGCGGCCCGCGTCACCGCCCTGCACCACCGCCAGTTCCATGGGCAACTGGGCCAGCAGCGGCACCTCGCTTTCGGCAGCCAGCTGGCTGCCACCGCCACGGCCGAACAACTCGTAGCGCTTCTCGGGGGCGTCGGGCGGGATGAAGGCCGTCATGTTCTCCACGACCCCCAGCACCGGCACCCCCAGCTGCTGGAACATCGCCAGGCCGCGGCGGGCGTCCTGCAACGACACCATCTGCGGCGTGGTGACGATGATCACGCCCGCCATTGGCACCGCCTGGGCCAGGCTGAGTTGGGCATCGCCGGTGCCGGGGGGGAGGTCGACCACCAGCACGTCGCGCTCACCCCACTCCACCTGATAGAGGAACTGGCGAATGATGCCGTTGAGCATCGGGCCCCGCCAGATCACGGGCTGGTGGGCATCGATCAGCAACCCCATCGACACCATGGCGATGCCACAGCTCTCGATCGGCGTGAGCACCTGCTCGTTGCCGCTGCCGCGCACCTGGGGCGTCTGATCCGCCACGCCGAGCATGGTGGGGGCATTGGGGCCGTAGATATCGGCATCCAGCAGGCCCACCCGCAGGCCGCTGGCCGCCAGGGCACAGGCCAGGTTCACCGCCACGGTGCTCTTGCCCACACCCCCTTTGCCGCTGCTCACCGCAATCACCTGCTTCACGCCGGGGATCGCCTGACGCTCCGGCCCGCCGCTGCCATGGCCCGCCGCGCCAATCGGAGCCCCCGATGCGGGCGCCGGAGCGGGGGGCGGTGCAATCTCGATCTGCACGTCGTCGATGCCGCCGAGTTGCAGCAGGGCACCACGGGCATCGGCGGCGATGCGCTCGCGCTGGGCATTGGCGTACCCCGGCAGGGCCAGGCGGAACACCACGCGGTTGTTCTGAACCCGCACCTGCTGGATCCACTGCAGCTCCAGCAGGCTGCGGCCACTGCCCGCATCCTGGAGCGGTTCCAGGGCCTCGAGAACCTGGGTGAGGGCCTGGTCTGGGCTGGCCATCGGGGGCGGCGGGGGTGGCTGGATCCTAAAAGCGTTGCCCAGGGGCCCCGGCTGGCATGGGGGCGCCGGGATCACGAACTCTCTCGGCCTCTTGTGCCGAAGCCGCTTGGGCTGAAAAGGTGAGGGGGTTGCCAGGGCCCCCTGCGGGCTGAACCGCCGATGCTGAAGGGCCTGCTGTCCCGAACCAAAGCCCAGCTGACGGGCGCCGCCCCAGCCGGGAGCGGCGGTGCACCGGCCCTGGAGGCACCCCCAGCCGACTCCCGCCAGCGGGCCAAGGCCCTGCTGATGGGCCTGCAGGATTCGATCTGCGCCGGCCTGGAGCAACTGGATGGCAGCGGGCGGTTTGCGGAGGAGAGCTGGGAGCGGCCGGAGGGGGGCGGCGGCCGCTCACGGGTGATGAAGGACGGCCGCGTGTTCGAGCAGGGCGGCGTGAATTTCTCCGAGGTGCAGGGGTCCGAACTGCCCCCCTCGATCCTGAGCCAGCGTCCGGAGGCCAAGGGGCACCAGTGGTTTGCCACCGGCACCTCGATGGTGCTGCACCCGCGCAACCCCTACATCCCCACCGTTCACCTCAACTACCGCTATTTCGAAGCGGGGCCGGTGTGGTGGTTCGGCGGCGGCGCCGACCTCACCCCCTATTACCCCTTCCTGGCGGACGCCCAGCACTTCCACCGCACCCTCAAGGGGGCCTGCGACAGCGTCAACCCGGCCTACTACCAGGTGTTCAAGCCCTGGTGCGATGAATACTTCTTCCTGAAGCACCGCGGCGAAACCCGCGGCGTGGGGGGGATTTTCTACGACTACCAAGACCCCCGCGGCGTGCTCTACAAGGGTCAGGACCCCGCCGGCCCCGCCGCCGGCGCCGGTGAACGGGTGGGCCACCAGCCCCAGAGCTGGGAGCAGCTGTTCCAGCTGGCCAGCGCCTGCGGCAACGCCTTTCTGCCCAGCTACGTGCCGATTGCCGAGCGGCGCCACAACACCCCCTACGGCGATCGGGAGCGGCAATTCCAGCTGTATCGCCGCGGCCGCTATGTGGAGTTCAACCTGGTGTTCGACCGCGGCACGATCTTTGGCCTGCAGACCAACGGCCGCACCGAATCGATCCTGATGTCGCTGCCGCCGTTGGTGCGCTGGGAATACGGCTACCAGCCCGAGGCCGGCAGCCGCGAGGCCCTGCTCACCGATCTGTTCACCCGGCCCCAGAACTGGTTGGAGGACGACTCACTGGTCGCCCGCTGCCAGCCCCACGCGGCCGTCAACTGAGGCCACCCCGCCGGGCTGACGGCCCAGCCCCTGCTCCAGGGCCGCCACCACCCGCTCGGCGATGGCCGCCAGGGCCGCAGCGCGGGAGTTGGGGTTGCGCAGAGCCGGCTCCAGGGGAGACTCCAGCTTGCCGATCTCCAGCAGGGTGATGCCGCGCCGCGGCCCCCCGAGGCCACCGCGGAACTGCTGGGGATAGCCGCCGAAGGCCAGGGCGAGGCTTTCATCGAGGCGGCTGAACGGGCGGTGCAGCGCCGGGATCACCCCGGAGCCCACCCCATCGGGCCCGTAGGCATCGAAGTGGATCTCAAAGGCATAGCCCCCTGCGGCGGCGTGGGCCTTGCCCACACTCCAGTTGGTGCGGGGGTCATCGCCGTTGTGAATCGTGCGCTGGGGA
>BJHC01000111.1 GCA_014191535.1 Cyanobium sp.
CCCTGCAGCGATGAACGCCATCTGCATCGCGAGTTGAGGGAGCAATGAGGATGGTCATCGGCCGTGCCCGTCGGCTGCATCGTCTGGTGGTGCCGCTGGCGGCGGCCCCCCTGCTCCTGACCGCAATCACCGGTTCGCTCTACAGCCTGTTGCTGGAGCGAGGCGTGGATGCCTTCTGGTTGCTTCAGCTGCACACCGGCCGGTTCGGGCCTTTGAATCTGCAGCCCTATTACTCGGCGGTGCTGGCGGCCCTCACACTCATCTTGGTGGTGTCGGGCCTCGTTTTGCTGGGGCGACGAGGGGAGCACCAGCAGACCCCTGGCTAGTGGCACTCGGTGGAATAGGTGCGCCAGTTCTGCCGATCGCTGCGGCGGCTGATGCGGATGATCGTGCGTTCCTGGGCCTCCAGGGGCGTTCCTTGCTGGTGCTCCTCCACCATCTCCAGGGTGGGTGCGGGTGTGGGTGTTTCGAGGGTCGGCTGTGGTTGGTTGGGGGTCTTCGTCATCAGGCCCCCAGCAGGCTGTAGCCCTGGTCGCTGTGCACCTCATCCGGGGTCCAGCCGTGCAGGATCAGATGGGTGCTGAAGCGCCGCGCCTCGAGGGCATTGGGCAGTTGGCGTTGCTCCACCACCTGAAGCGAGTGGCCGTGCTCGCACACCTCATGGCAGGCGGCATAGCCATCGGCTTGGCTGGCGGCGTAGATCACCCAATGGCCGCGGTAGGGGGCGCCGTGATCGCTGAAGCGCAGCAGGCGGGGATTGCTGAAGGCGGTGCCCATGGCAGGTGAAAGGATCCGTCGCAAGGCTCTGCGCAGCGCCTCTCGTGCCGTGTCTCAGATGCGACAAAGATACGCTTCTTATTGGCTGAGTTGTTGTAGGGCCTCCGCCAGGGCGTCGTAGCAGCGTTGCAGTTGGGGCTCGCTGATGCTCAGCGGCGGCAGCAGGTACACCACATTGCCCAGGGGGCGCAGGAACACCCCTTGCTCCAGGCAGAGCCGCTGGATCTGGCGGCCCACCGGATTGAGGTAGCTGGTGGCGCCGGCCTCCAGCTCGAAGGCCGCCATGGTGCCCAGGCAACGCACCTGTTTCACCCGTGGGTGGTTGCTGAGCTGCTCCAGGGCTGGGCGGTGACGCGCCTCGAACTGCTGGTAGCGCTCCGGGTTGTGCTGCAGCAGATCCAGGCTGGCTAGAGCCGCGGCACAGCCCAGCGGGTTGGCGGTGAAGCTGTGGCCATGGAAGAAGGTGTGGGCAGGGGTGTCGCTGATGAAGCCCCGGTAGAGCCGTTCGCTGGCCATCGTCACCCCCATGGGCAGGAAGCCGCCGGTGAGCCCCTTGGAGAGGGCCATCAGATCGGGTTTCAGCCCGGCCCGCTGGCAGGCGAACAGGGCACCGGTGCGGCCGAAGCCGGTCATTACCTCATCGGCGATCAGCAGGGCTCCGCTGGCCTGAACCCGCTCCGCCACCGCCCGCAGAAAACTGGGGCGCACCAGGCGCATGCCGGAGGCCCCCTGGATCAGGGGTTCCACGATCAGGGCGGCCGTGGGGGTCTGCAGCGCCCGATCGAGCTGGCTCAGGGCCTCCGCTTCCCGTTGTTCGAGCCCCTCATCCCCCCAATGGGTGTGTGGCCAGGGGATGCGGGCCACGTCGAACAGCAGCTCGTCGTAGGGGGCGGTGAACAGGGAGCGATCCCCCAGGGCCATGGCTCCGAAGGTGTCGCCGTGGTACGCCCCCTCAAAGGCGATCAGTTGGCGCCGTTCACTGCCCTGGTTGCGCCACCACTGCCAGGCGATCTTGAGGGCCACCTCCACGGCGGTGGAGCCGTTGTCGGAGAAGAACAGCCGCTCCAGGCCGGTGAGCGTGCTGAGCCGGGTGGCCAGTTGTTCCGCCGGGGGATGGCTGAAGTTGGCGAAGATCACCTGCTCCAGCTGCAGGGCCTGGCGGCCGATGGCGGCGGCGATGCTGGGCTCGGCGTGGCCATGCAGGGTCACCCACCAGCTGCTGATGGCATCGATCAGCTGGCGGCCGTCGTCCAGCTCCAACAGGCAGCCGCGGGCGCTCACCACCCGCAGCGGCTCCGGGGCCACCGCCACCTGGGTGGTGGGGTGCCAGAGGTGGGGATGCCAGCTCATGCTTCAGGGCCTCAGGTGGCCGGGCGGCACTGGGCCGTCCAGTAGCGCGTGCGCTTCACGTTGGGGAAGTAGCTCACCCGTTGCAGCTGGCAGACCTGGCTGGGTTGGGTGCCGCCGCTGATGCGCACCTCACCGGCTAGACAGGTGTACACCGGCATGCGGTAGGGCGATTGCCGGGCTGTTTGGTCAAGGCATTGGCCGATGCGGCTGAACTCCAGCCGTTGGCCCTTGGGCCAATCGCGTTGCTTGTTCAACCAGGTTTGAAAGGCCGACGGCAACGGGTCAAAGGGCAGAACCAGCGCGGCGCCAGCCGCCGGCATCAGGCTGAGATACCCCACCAGAAGGGTGGGTGCGGCGTGGCGGCGGCGGAGCGGCATGGATCAGGCCTCGAGGTAGTCGATCACCTGGGGGGATCGATCGCGGATGGCGGCGGTGGCGCGCCGTTCGATGCCGCGGGCTGTGTCGCGGGTGACCCCCATGCTGCGGGCCACGGCACTCAGGGGCATGGGGGCCTCTTGATTAATGCCATAGCGGAGACGCAGCAGTTCGGCTTCCTGGCTGGGCAGCTCGGTCAACACTTGCTCCAGATCCTCCACCAGATGGTGGCGGGTCACCTGATCGGCCGGGGCGGTGGCGCCACAGGCGATGCGCTCCAGCAGGTTGGCGTCGTCATCGCCGGCGGGGGTGCCATCCAGGCTCAGGGGCTGTTGGGCGCGGAACAGGGTTTCGCGGATGTCCAGCGGCTTGAGGCCGGTGTGCTCAGCCAGCTCATCGATGGTGGGGGTGCGGCCCAACTCCTGCCACAGCTGCTGCTGGGCGCGGCGCAGCTTGCTGAGGCATTCGCCCACGTGTACGGGCAGGCGCACGGTGCGGCTCTTGTCGGCGATGGC
Organism: Cyanobium sp.; assembly: GCA_014191535.1. Lineage (GTDB taxonomy): Bacteria > Cyanobacteriota > Cyanobacteriia > PCC-6307 > Cyanobiaceae > Vulcanococcus. Next base: position 3,018 of record BJHC01000111.1, read on the forward strand.
GCGGGTGATGCCCTCGCGGATCCACCAGTAGGCGTAGGTGGAAAACTTGTAGCCGCGGCTGGGGTCGAAGCGCTCCACCGCCTTGATCAGCCCCAGGTTGCCCTCCTGGATCACATCCTCCAGTTCCAGCTGGCGGTTGCCGTATTTGCGGGCGATGGTCACCACCAGCCGCAGGTTGGCGGCCACCATGCGGTTCTTAGCCCGTTGCCCGCCCCGCACGCGCCGTTGCAGGGTTTTGACGGTGAGACCAGCCTCGGCGGCCCAGACTTCGAGGCTGGGGGTGCGGCCATCGGCGCGGATGGTGAGCTCCTCGTGGATCTCCTCCAGGTGGCGCAGGGTTTGCACGCGGCGGCCCAGGGTGATCTCTTCCTCATGGGTGAGCAGGGGAATGCGACCAATGGCACGCAGGTGCTGGGAGAGAGCGTCGCAGCTGCTGCGGTTGAGCGTCTGTGGCGCAGGCATCGGAGGGATGTCTGAATTTGGGTTCGCGAGAGACTACTGATCAAAAACAGTGAATTGGGCCTGCCGGGCACTGCACCAAGCAATCGCAATCGTGATGATCAGTGGGGCTAATCAAATTCCAGATGCCCTGGCGGCCAGTGGATCCCGGCGGCCGGTGCATGGCCAAGCTGCTGCAGCCTGATGCCCACTGGATCCGGATGTTGGCTGCATCTGCCGCTTAACGGATTTCAGGGCTAGTTGGGTATGGCCCTTAGCAATTTGGCTTTTGCCATTGATGAATAAGCCTGATCAATCGTTCGGGGCAAGTCTTGCGGGCTTGCCGGATTTCCCCCATGGGCTGCCGTCACGGTTGGGGCGTGCAGAATTGGCTCGGTTTTGATGTGGCCATGCCGTTTGCCTTGAGTGCCTTCCAAATCGTGGCGGGGATCCTGTTGCTGTTCGGCGGCGGTGAACTGTTTGTGGCGGGCTCTGTGGCCCTGTCGCTGCTGCTGGGGATTCCCCAGATCGTGATCGGCCTCACGGTGGTGTCGCTTGGTACCAGTGCTCCGGAGCTGTTCGTGAGCCTGCTCTCCACCATTCAGGGGGGCAGCGCCGGCGATGCCATCGCCGTGAGCAACATCGTGGGCTCCAACATCTTCAATGTGTTGGTGGTGCTCGGGGCCAGCGCCGCGGTGATGCCCCTGCGGGTGAAGAGCCGCCTGGTGCGCCGCGATGTGCCATTGCTGCTGGGGGTGTCGATGGCCACCTGGGGCATGGCTTCCGGTGGCCGGATCACCTGGGTGGCGGGCCTGGCCCTGATCACCGGCACCGTGATCAACCTGCTCTGGGAAATCCGCAGCGCCAAGGAGGAACCCGCTGAATCCGGAGAGGATCTGGATACGGAGGATCGGGCGACACCGCCGGTGGCCGTGGCCAAGCTGGCCGGCGGGCTGGTGCTGCTGGTGGCGGGCTCCCAGGTGCTGGTGAAGGGGGCCATCGCCGCCGCCCAGGGCCTGGGGGTGAGCGAAACTGTGATCGGCCTCACGATCGTGGCGGCGGGCACCTCGATGCCGGAGCTGGTCACCTCCCTGGTGGCGGCCTATCGGGGCAAGGCGGATCTGGCCATCGGCAACGTGGTGGGCAGCAACCTGCTCAACCAACTGGTGATCCTCGGCCTCTGCGGCTTGGCCTCCGGTGGCCGCGGCCTGGGGGTGGATCCGGTGATGCTGGCCCGCGACTTCCCGATCATGGTGGCCACCACCCTGGCCTGCCTGCCGATCTTCTGGAGCGGTGGCGTGATCACCCGGCTGGAGGGCTGGATCCTGATGGGGCTTTACGTGCTTTATGCGGTGGAGCAGATCCTCAGTAGCAGTGCCTCCAGCGTGGCTGACGAATTCCGGCTGCTCGTGCTGGTGGTGGCCCTTCCGGCCCTGATGGTGTTCCTGATCTGGACCTCCCTGCGCTGGCGCCAGCAACGGCTGCGGGGGGCCTGATCTCCAACCCGCCCTCAGATGGAGGGGATGGCCGGGATGCTGCACACCTGCAGCCCCGCCTGATGGGCATCGCTCTGCAGGCTCCGGCACGACTCCGCCGTGAGCCGCACCGTGCCCGAGCAGATCAGATCCCAGGTGCTGCTCTCAAAGTGGGTCTGCAGCCAGAGCAGGCCGTGCACCGTTTCGGGGGTGAGCCGGTAGCTATCGCCCAGGGGGGTGAGGGTGATGTCCGTTTGGAGGCTCATCGCCTGGGTATGCCACAAAAAACCTCCCCCTATTGGAGGGGGAGGTGTGAAGCGGCGACGTAGCGATTGCCACGCTTTGGCGAATTGGCTGGCTGAAGATCAGCCGTTGTTCACCTGCTGGGCCGCTTCGGCCTGCTGGTGGTGATAGTGCTGGCCGCGGTATTGGAGCTCCACCTCGGTGTTCGCCGGGGCGGCTTCGTGGCGCGGGGCGGCAC
>BJHC01000112.1 GCA_014191535.1 Cyanobium sp.
CCCGGTGGCCTCCCTGGCCCGCCTGACCCGTTGGTTCGAGATCACCGTGGTGAAGGGCCTGGTGGATGGGGTGGGGCGCCTGTCGCTCACCACCGCCGAAGGGCTGAAGCTGAGCGTGAGCGGCCAGCTGCAGAGCTACGTGCTCACCCTGATCGTGGCGATCGTGCTGCTGCTCGGCGGCCTGCAGGTGCTGCGGGGGGTGGGCTGAGCCGATGTTGTTATCCCTGCTGCTGCTGATTCCCTTCCTGGGAACCCTGGCCCTGCTGCTCTGGCCCGGCAGCCCCAGCCCCGTGCGGCTGCGCCTGATCACCATCGCCATCCTGGTGCTGCAGCTGGGGGTGAGCCTGGCGGTGGCCTGGGCCTTTGATCCCGCCCTGCCCGGCATGCAGCTGCAGGAGCACCACGCCTGGGTGCCCGGCATCGGCCTCGATTACGCCCTCGGCATCGACGGCCTGTCGCTGCCCCTGGTGCTGATCAACAGCGGGCTCACGCTGGTGTCGGCGGTGATCACCCGCGACCTCGACAAGCGGCCGCGCATCTACTTCGCGATGTTGCTGCTGATCACCGGTGCGGTGAACGGCGCCTTCCTGTCCGAAAACCTGCTGCTCTTCTTCCTCTTCTATGAGCTGGAGCTGATCCCGCTGTGGTTGCTGGTGTCGGTGTGGGGCGGGGTGAACCGCGCCTACGCCGCCACCAAGTTTCTGATCTTCACGGCCATCTCCGGGATGCTGATCCTGGGGGCATTCCTGGGGCTGGCCCTGCTCACCGGCAGTGTCGACTTCAGCCTCACGCCGGTGCTGAGCGAGCGGCTGGCCATGGGCGGGCAGCTGTGGTTGCTGGGGGCCTTGCTGATCGGCTTCGGCATCAAGATCCCCCTGGTGCCCCTGCACAACTGGCTGCCCGATACCCACACCCAAGCCTCCACGCCGGTGTCGGTGCTGCTGGCGGGGGTGCTGCTCAAACTCGGCACCTACGGGATGCTGCGGTTCGGGCTGCAGCTGTTCCCCGAGGCCTGGGCCAAGCTGGCCCCCGCCCTGGCCATCTGGGCCGCCATTTCGGTGCTCTATGGGTCCCTGGCGGCCATCGCCCAGACCGACATGAAGCGCATGGTGGCCTACAGCTCCGTGGGCCACATGGGTTACGTGCTGCTGGCCGCCGCGGCCGACACGCCGGTGAGCCTGCTGGGGGCGGTGTTCCAGATGGTGAGCCACGGCCTGATCTCGGCCCTGCTGTTCCTGCTGGTGGGCATCGTCTACCGCAAAACCGGCACCCGGGATCTGGAGGTGCTGCGGGGCCTGCTCAATCCGGAGAAGGGTCTGCCCTTTACCGGCTCGCTGATGATCGTGGCGGTGATGGCCAGCGCCGGCCTGCCTGGCATGGCGGGCTTCATCTCCGAATTCCTGGTGTTCCGCGGCAGCATCACCGTGTTCCCGCTGGCCACGCTGCTGTCGATGGTGGGATCGGGCCTCACCGCCGTGTATTTCCTACTGCTGGTGAACCGCGCCTTCTTCGGCCGGCTGGCGATCACACCGCCCAGCGGTGATGCGGTAGAGGATGCCCGCCTGGATGTGCAGCTGGCGCCCGTGGCCTCCCGCGAAACCATTCCCGCCATTGCCCTGGTGGCCGGCGTGGTGCTGCTGGGGCTGGTGCCCAGCAGCCTGGGGCGCATCAGCGAGGTGGCCACCACCGCCCTGGCGGCGATCACGGCCCTGCCCACGGGGGTGAGCTGAGATGCCGATCATCCCCGCCGAGCTGGTTCACGCCAACCTCTCAATCGATCGCGAGGAGGTGCAACGGCGCCTGCTGGCCGGGGAAACCCTGCTGCAGGACACCCCCGATCACCTGCTGGAGGTGGTGGATGTGCTCAAGAGCTACGGCGAGGTGCTGGACGCCTACAGCATCAACCTGATCTACCAGGCGGAACGGCAGTTCCTGAATCCGGTGCCGATCTTCAAGTACCTCGACGGCGACCACAGCCCCGCCAAGATCTGGCGCCACCTCAACCACGACCGCATCAATTTCGAATACGCGGAGTACTGCCAGAAGGCGATGTTTTGGCATGCCACCGGCGGCATGGATGCCTATTTCGACTCCGAGGCCTTCGCCGACAACTGCCGCCGGATCATCGCCGCCAAGCGCCGCCGGGATCCGCTGCTGGCCCTGCTCAACCCCCTCTTCCCCGGGTTCCTGCCGGAGCTGATCCGCTCCGCCGCCACCACCCATGCCCTGGGGCAGTTCTGGCGGGTGATGAGCGATCTGTTCCTCGATCTGGCCGCCGCAGAAGCCGACGGGCGCGTGCGCAGCATCCCGGCGGTGGTGGACTTCATCAAGGACGGCCTCGTGGCCGCCGCCGCCAACCCGATTCGCTATGGGGTGACCATCGGCGGTGAGCATTTCTGGGTGCTGCCCCCGGAGGCGGGCCTCACCTTCCTGGTGGATGTGGCCGTGCCCTATGTGGAGGCGGTGTTCCTGCGGGGCATGCCCTTCCTGGGCACCGTGAGCTTCAACGCCCAGGCCCAGCAGATCTCCCCCGACCAGGCCCAGTTCACCTACGGGGCCCTCTACGCCGATCCGCTGCCGAGCATGGGGTCCGGCATCCCCCCCAGCCTGCTGATGCAGGACATGTACCGCCACCTGCCGGAGCGGCTCCACCAGTGGTATCGGGAGCGCACCCGGGGCGAGGGGGACGTGCGCGTGAAAATCTGCATGAGCTTCCAGAAATCGATGTTCTGCGTCACCAACGCGGCCATCAACGGCACCATGCCCCACCCGCTCGACAGCACCGATCCGGCGGCCCGGGCCGCCAACGAGGCCTATGCCGGTGCCTGGGCCCAGCGGCTGGGGGTCGCCCGCACCGACTGCCTGGCGGGCTGAGGGTGCCGATCTAGGGTCGATCCATGGAGCACCAGTGGAACCCGCGCCCCAAACCCGATCGGGTGGAGTGGCTTGAGCGCCGCATCGAGTTCGAGGATTACGCCAGCAACCGGGAATTCCTCGACCGGCTCAATGATTTCTGCGAGCAGCAGGGGCGCTACCCCGATATCAGCTTCGGGCGTACTTACGTAAACATCACCCTGCGGGCCGAGGGCGATGCGGCGCCCATCGGCGAGGCTGATCACGCCTTTGCGGCGGCGATCGATGGGCTCGTCTGATCAACCCGACGCCGCGCGCGACGCCACACCCGACGGCACAGCCCCGCAGCCGGACAACACGCCGGTGAACCTCGAGGCCGCCTTTGAGGGGGCCCAGGTGCATGAGGTGCTGGAACAGCTGGATCGGGAACTGATTGGCCTGCAGCCGGTGAAAACCCGCATCCGCGAGATCGCTGCCCTGCTGGTGGTGGACCGGGCCCGCAAGCAGGTGGGGCTGGCCACCACGGCCCCCAGCCTGCACATGTCGTTCACCGGTCGCCCCGGCACCGGCAAGACCACGGTGGCGGAGCGCATGTCGCAGATCCTGCACCGCCTGGGTTACGTGCGCAAAGGCCATGTGGTCACGGCCACCCGCGACGACCTGGTGGGCCAGTACATCGGCCACACCGCCCCCAAGACCCGCGAAATGCTCAAGAAGGCGATGGGCGGGGTGCTGTTCATCGACGAGGCCTATTACCTCTACCGCCCCGAAAACGAGCGGGATTACGGCGCCGAGGCGATCGAAATCCTGCTGCAGGTGATGGAGAACAACCGCGACGATCTGGTGGTGATCTTCGCCGGCTACAAGGAGCGCATGGATGTCTTTTATCAGAGCAATCCAGGCCTCTCCTCGCGGGTGGCCAACCACATCGACTTCCCCGATTACAGCGCCGGCGAACTGCTGGCCATCGCACGGCTGATCCTGGCGGAGGAGAACTACCGCTTCAGCGAGGAGGCGTTGGCCGCCTTCGCCGATTACATCCAGCGGCGCATGCAGCTGCCGTTTTTCGCCAACGCCCGCTCGATCCGCAACGCCATCGACCGGGCCCGCATGCGCCAGGCCAACCGCCTGTTCAAGGGCATGGGCCAGGGGAGCCTCACCAAGCTCGACCTGATGACCCTCGAAGCGGAGGACATCACCGCCAGCCGCGTGTTCTCCGGCGAAGTGGAGGGGCTCGACCCCAGCCAGCCGATCACCGGCTAACGGCTCACCCCTAGCGGGTGCGGCGGCGGGAATCGATCTGCAGCAGGTCGCGCACCTGCTGCACCTGGCGCCCCAGCTGCGGATCGGCCCCCAGCTTCTTCTCGATCTGCTCCACGGCGTACATCACGGTGGAGTGGTCCTTGCCGCCGAATTCATCGCCGATGCGCGGCAGCGACAGATTGGTGCCCTGACGCATCAGGTACATGCCCACCTGACGCGCCTGGCTCACGGCCCGTTTGCGGCTGGGGCTCTTCATCTCCTCCACCGCCACACCGAACACCTCCGCCACCTTGTTGAGCACCTGGGCGGGGGTGACCTCCACCTCCACCCCGGCGGGATCCAGCATCGGCGCCACCGATTCCACCGTCATCGGCAGGCCGGTGATCGACGCGAAGGCCACGGCGCGGGTGAGGGCCCCCTCCAGCTCGCGGATGTTGGAGGTGAAGCGGCCGGCCAGGTAGTGGATCAGGTCGCGGGGCAGGCTCACCTGCTCGTGCTCCGCCTTCTTGTGCAGGATCGCCATGCGGGTTTCCAGGTCGGGGGCCTGGATGTCGGCGATCAAGCCCATGGAGAAGCGGGAGATCAGACGCTCCTGCAGGCGGGGGATCTGGGAGGGGGGGCGATCGCTGGCGATCACGATCTGGCGACCCGCCTCATGCAGGGCGTTGAAGGTGTGGAAGAACTCCTCCTGGGTGTATTCCTTGCCCTCGATGAATTGAATGTCGTCCACCAGGATCAGATCGGCGGCGCGGTAGCGGTCCCGGAACTTCTGCATGCCGTCCTTGCGGATGGCCTGAATCAGATCGTTGGTGAAGGTTTCGGTGCTCACGTAGGCCACGCGGGCCTCCGGATCGATCTCCAGCCGGTAGTGGCCGATGGCCTGCATCAGGTGGGTCTTGCCCAGGCCCACCCCACCGCAGATGAACAGGGGATTGAATTCGCGGCCGGGGGCCTCCGCCACCGCCAGGGCGGCCGCATGGGCCATGCGGCTGTTGGGCCCCACCACGAAGCGATTGAACACGTAGCGGGGGTTCAGCCCCGGGGCCAGCTTGCGGGGGATCTCGCCGGTGGCGGTGACGGCCGGCAGGGGCGAGCGGCCGGCCGCCGCAGCTGGGGCATGGCCGTTGCCATTGCCGTTGGAAGCCTGGGCCAGGGGCGGCTCCCCATTCAGGGTCTGCAACCCCGGGGCCCCATCACCGCCGGCGGAGGTCTCCACGCTGACGGC
>BJHC01000113.1 GCA_014191535.1 Cyanobium sp.
ATTCTCGCATCCGACCTTGATCCCCTGACTGAAAGGTCTCAATCTTTTTGGATTAGTCGCTGGATTCCAGCCTGCATGTGGCTGTTTTCCGGTTTCAGGAACAAGGGCTCAACACAACAAAGGGCGCCCTCAGGCGCCCTTGCTTCAACGGGTTGAACCGCAGGGGTTCACCAGGACGACTTGACCACGCCGGGCAGCTCACCCTTGTGGGCGCGCTCGCGCAGCTGGTTGCGGCACAGGCCGAAATCGCGGTACACACCACGGGGCTTGCCGGTGGCCCAGCAGCGGTTGCGCAGGCGCACCTTGGCGCTGTTGCGGGGCAGGCCCTGGATCTTGCGGTGGATCTCCAGGCGCTCCATCGGGTCGGCAGCGGCATCGAAAGCGGCCATCAGAGCTGCGCGCTTGGCGGCGTAACGCTCCACCAGCTTCTGGCGCTTCACATCGCGCGCAATCATCGACTTCTTCGCCATGCGGCCTGAACTCGTTCAGCAGTGATCGATCAGCGTACCGCGTCGTGGAGCGGGGCCCCCTGGGCTCAGCGGTTGAGCAGCTGCTGCACGGCCGCCAGCTGGCTGGTGTCCTTCACGATCAGCACCACGCTCAGCCCCACCAGGAACACAAAGCCCGATTGCATGAAGGCCATCTGGAAGCGTTCCGGCAGGGGCTTGCCGCGCAGACCCTCCAGCAGCAGCAGCACAAACTGGCCGCCATCCAGCAGGGGCAGGGGCAGGGCGTTGAGCACCGCCAGGTTGATCGAGATCAGGGCGGTGTAGAGGAACAGGCTGCTGCCCCCCTGCTTGGCCAGGGACGCCCCCATCTCCACGATCTTCACCGGCCCGGACACCTGGCCGGCGGTTTCGCCGAAGTGGGTGGCCAGGGTGAGGAATCCCTCCACGGTGCGGCGGCAGAGGCTGCTGAAATCGCGGTTGGCCTGCCGCAGGATCTCGCCGGGGCCCTTGGGCCGGCGAAAGCTCTCGCTGCCGCTCGGCTGCAGTTGGGCACCGATGCGCCCGATGCCCCCCACATCAGCAGGGGTGAGGGTGAGGGTGATGCGGCCGCTGCCGCGCTCGGCCTGCAGCTGCAGGCTGCGGCTGGGGGCCCCCTTCACCTGCTCCACCAGGGCCGCCACGGCGCTCTGGCCGCCGCCCAGGTCGCGGCCATCCACCGCCAGGATGCGATCGCCGCTGCGCAGGCCGGAGGCGGCCGCCGCCTGGCCGTTCTGCACCCCGGCCACCAGCACCCCCGGGGTGGTGCTGAAGCCCGCCGGAATGCCCACCACCACGCCTTGGGCCACCAACACGGTCCAGGCCAGCAGCAGGTTGGCCAGCACCCCGGCGGCGATCACCAGGGCCCGTTGGGGCAGGGGGCGGTTGCGCAACAGGTCGGGGTCGTCCGCTGGGATGGGGCTGTCCTCGTCGTCATCCGGGAACGCCACGAACCCCCCCAGGGGGATGGCCCGCAGGGCGAACTGCACCCCGCGGCGCTGCCGCTCCAGCAGCACCGGGCCGAACCCCACGGAAAAGCCGCTGACGCGGATGCCCTGCCAGGTGGCGGCAAAGAAGTGGCCGGCTTCGTGCACCACGATCAAGCCGGCCAGGATCGCCAGGGCCGTCAGCACCCCCATCCGTTGTCGCCCCAAGTCCGTCCATTGTGGTGCTCTGCTGCGGCCATAGCGTTGGCAGCGGAATTGGTGGCATCCGCCCGGCCGCATGACGCATCGCTGTGACGCCCTGCTGGTGGGGGCCGGGATCATGGGCGCCACCCTGGCCAAGCTGCTGCGCCAGCTCGATCCCGACCTGCAGGTGGTGGTGCTGGAGCGGCTGCCGGCCCTGGCGGCGGAGAGCAGTGCCGCCATGAACAACGCCGGCACCGGCCATGCCGCCAACTGCGAGCTCAACTACACCCCCGCCGCCGCCGATGGCTCCGTTCCCATCGCCAAGGCCCTGGCCATCAATGGGGCTTTTGAGCTGAGCCTGCAGTTCTGGAGTGCCCTGGTGGAGTCGGGCCAGCTGCAGGACCCGGCCCGTTTCATTCGGCTGGTGCCCCATCTGAGCTTTGTCTGGGGCGAGGCGCCCGTGGCCTACCTGCAGCGGCGCCATCGGGCCCTGGCGGCCACCCCCCAGTTCGCCGACATGGCCTGGAGCAGCGATCCGGCCCAGCTGCGCGCCTGGATGCCCCTGGTGATGGCCGGGCGTGGCCTGGATCAGCCCATGGCCGCCACCCGGGTGGCCCGCGGCACCGACATCAATTTCGGCGCCCTCACCCGTGCCCTGCTGGACGGCGTGGATGTGCGGCTCGGGCACCAGGTGCGCGGCCTGGAGCGGGGCGGGGCGGGCTGGTGCGTCGAGGCCCGCGACGGCGACGGCCAGACCCTCACCTTTGAGGCGCCGTTTGTGTTCCTTGGGGCCGGCGGCGGCAGCCTGCCGCTGCTGCAGCGCTCCGGCATCCCGGAAGCCCGCGTTTATGGGGCCTTCCCGGTGAGCGGCCAATGGCTGGTGTGCCGCAATCCGGAGGTGATCGCCGCCCACGACGCCAAGGTGTATGGCAAGGCGGCGGTGGGGGCTCCGCCGATGTCCGTGCCGCACCTCGACACCCGTTGGATCGATGGGCAGCGGGCCCTGTTGTTCGGCCCCTATGCCGGCTTCAGCACCCGGTTCCTCAAGAGCGGTTCGCTGCTGGATCTGGGCCGCTCCGTGAAGCCCTACAACCTGCTGCCCAGCCTGCAGGCCGGGGCCGAAAACTTCGATCTGGTGCGGTATCTCGTCGGCCAGGTGCTGCAGACTCCAGCCCAGCGCCTGCTGAGCCTGCGCCAGTTCCTGCCCCAGGCCCGCGCCGAGGATTGGCAGCTGGCGGTGGCCGGTCAGCGGGTGCAGATCATCAAGCAGCTGCAGGGGCGCGGTTGCCTGCAGATGGGCACCGAGGTGGTGAGCAGCGCCGATGGCTCCCTGGCGGCGTTGCTCGGGGCCTCCCCCGGCGCCTCCACCGCCGTGGAGATCATGCTGGAGGTGTTGCGGCGCTGCTGGCCGGAGCGGCTGGCCAGCCCCGCCTGGGTCGAGCGGTTGCAGCGGTTGATCCCCGCCTGGGGTGCCGATCTGGGGCGCGATCCCGAGCAGCTGGCCCAATGGCGCCGCCGCAGCGATCAGACGCTGGGGCTGATGCGCTCGGAGCCGAAGTAGGGCACCAGGGCCTGGGGAAGGCGCACCGAGCCATCGCTCTGCTGCCCGGTTTCCAGCAGGGCCGCCATGGTGCGCCCCACCGCCAGCCCGCTGCCGTTGAGGGTGTGCAGCAGCTGGGTGCCCTTGCCTTCCTTGAAGCGGATGGAGGAGCGGCGGGCCTGGAAGTCCCCGCACACGGAGCAGCTGGAGATTTCGCGGTAGGCCCCGGCACCGGGGAGCCACACCTCGATGTCGTAGGTGCGGCTGGCGGAGAAGCCCAGATCCCCCGTGCAGAGCTCGATCGTGCGATAGGGCAGCTCCAGGGCCTCCAGCACCGCTTCGGCATCGGCGGTGATCTGTTGGTGGGCCGCGGCGGAGTGGTCGGGGTGGCAGAACCAGTAGAGCTCCACCTTGTTGAACTGGTGCAGGCGGATCAGCCCGCGGGTGTCACGCCCGTAGCTGCCGGCCTCCCGGCGGAAGCAGGGGGTGTAGGCCACGTATTTGAGCGGCAGCTGCTCCGCGGGGATCACCTCATCGCGGTGCAGGGAGGTCACCGGCACCTCAGCGGTGGGGGTGAGCCAGAGGTCGTCCTCGGCGCAGCGGAAGCTTTCTTCGGCGAATTTGGGCAGCTGGCCCGAGCCGGTGAGGCTGGCGCTGTTCACCAGGATTGGCGGCAGCACTTCGCGGTAGCCCTTGCCGCTGTGCAGATCCAGCATGAAGTTGATCAGGGCCCGCTCCAGCCGCGCCCCCTGGCCCAGCAGGGTCACGAAGCGGCTCTGGGCGATCCGCACGGACCGTTCGGCTTCAAACAGCCCCAGGCGCTCGGCGATCTGCCAGTGCTCCTCCAGCTCTTCGCCGTCGTAGGCGGCGGTGCGCGGGCTGCCCCAGCGCTTTAGCTCCACGTTGTCGCGCTCATCGCGGCCGTCCGGGGCCTCGGCTGAGGGCAGGTTCGGCAGGGTGAGCAACTGCTCCCGCAGCTGGGTCTCGATCCCTTTCTCCTGCTCTTCGAGGGCGGCCACCTGCTGCTTGATGCGGTTGCCCTGATCGCGCAGGGCCTGCACCTCGGGGCCATTCGGGCTGGCGCCGCCCTTGATCTTGAGGCCCACCTCCTTGCCGATGCGGTTGCCGTCCGCCTGCAGATTGCTGCGCTGCTCCTCCAGGTCGCGGCCCTGGCGGGCGATCTGCTGCAGGCCCGAAAGATCCACCGTCATGTTGCGGCGGGCCAGCTGTTGGCTGATCAGGTCGGGGTTGTCGCGCAGCAGCCGCTGGTCGAGCACGGGCCCAGGTGTCGTCTGGGCCCGAGCCTAGGGGCCGGTGCTCAGAGCACCTGCACCACTTCACTCACCTCGGGGATGGCTTCGCGCAGCTTGCGCTCGATGCCCATCTTCAGGGTCATGGTGCTGCTGGGGCAGGACCCGCAGGCCCCCTGCAGCCGCACTTTCACGATCGGTCCATCGATCTCCACCACTTCCACGTTGCCGCCGTCGGCCATCAGATAGGGGCGCAGCTCATCGAGGGTGCGCTCCACGTTTTCGATGGTGAGGGCGCGGGGATCAGCGCTGCCCGCCGCCGCGTCGGCAGCGGGTGCCGCCTGGGCTTCGGTGGTGGCGCCGCTCATCTCGCTGCTCATGGGTGTCCGTGCTGTTGAGAGGAGCTTAGGAACCGCCCCCGCCGGTTGGACCGCGCAGATCAGCTCAGCCGTCGCCCCCATTGGTCGGCGGCTTTGAGCGCTGAGAGCACCATCTCGGCGCTCACCTGGAAGGGCTCGTTGTGGCAGCTTTCGCCGGCGATGGTGCTGCGTTCGGCGATGCGGCGCAGGTCCTCCTCGCTGTTGGCATCCACCCCCACCTCCGCCAGGGTGATGGGTAGGCCCACCGCCCGCTGAAACCGGTAGATCGCATCGATCTCCCCCTGGGGACGCCCCTCCAGCACCAGCTGGGTGAGCAGGCCGAACGCCACCTTTTCACCGTGGATGCAGCTGTGGCTGCCCGGGATGGTGGTGATGCCGTTGTGCACGGCATGGGCGACGGCCAGGCCGCCGCTCTCAAAGCCCAACCCCGACAGCAGCGTGTTGGCTTCCACCACCCGTTCCAGCGCTGGTGTGGTGGCCCCGGCG
>BJHC01000114.1 GCA_014191535.1 Cyanobium sp.
CCGCCTACACACCGCCACCAACAACTCCGGAGGCATCCAGGGGGGAATCAGCAATGGCGAGCCCATCCTGATCCGCGTGGGTTTCAAGCCCACCGCCACGATCCGCAAGGCGCAGCAGACCATCAACGCCCGCGGTGAAGCCACCACCCTGGAGGCGAAAGGTCGCCACGACCCGTGCGTGTTGCCGCGAGCCGTGCCGATGGTGGAAGCGATGGTGGCCCTGGTGCTGGCCGACCACCTGTTGCGCCAACGGGGTCAGTGCAGCCTCTGGTGAGGAGGCAACACGGACCCCGAAGGCTCCCTGAACCGGGGTTCAGCGCACAACCGTGAGGCTGCCGGAGCCGTTGGTTCCGGGCACCGACACCGCAGCGGAGGAGGCGCTGAGGCGGCTCACCGCCTTGGCCATGCGCTTGGCCACCGAAGAGCCGGAGGTGCGGGCCTTGGCGGCCGGCTTCACCGTGGTGGTGCCCTTCACGGCGGTTTTGCGCAAGGGGTTGCGGGCCGGAGCCTTGGCGGCGGGGCGGGCCTTCGCCGCAGGCTTGGCCTTGGCCACGGGCTTGGCTTTGGCCACAGCCTTCACGGCCGGCTTGGCCTTCACAGCGGGCTTGGCCTTAGCCGCCACCTTGGCGGCAGCCTTCACGGCGGGCTTGCTGGCGGGCTTGGCTGTCGCCACCGGCTTGGCCTTGGCCACCACCCGCTTGGCGGCGGGTTTCTTGGCCACGGCTTTCTTCGCCACGGCTTTCTTGGCGGCGGGTTTGCGCACCGCGGCTTTCTTGGCCGCGGGCTTGGCACCGGAGGAGCTGCGGGCGCGATGGCTGAGGATCAGCACCCACTCGGCATCGCTGATGTTGGAAGGCTTGCTGCCGTGGGCATTGGCGAGCTTGGCGGCCTTCTCGATGTCGGCGATCAGGTTTTTCCAGGAGGTGGCGAAACGCTTGTCGGATTGCGACTTGGCACCGCTCTCCACCAGAGTCTCAACCACGCCCGCAGCGGAAACTTTCTTGCGGCGGCGATTGAAGATCTCCTTCTGAAGCTGGGCGATCAGGGCATCGGCCTTGTCGCTCAGCTTGACCGTGAGTTGAGACATACAGGAAATGACGTCTATCTCAGGAGTAGCACCGCAATCTCAAAAGTGACAACAAACCCCTTGCCGCGATCGTCGAACCGGCGCTAGGCGTCCCCCTTCGAACGGAGCCATGTCAGCAGGGGTTCCAGCCCCGGCCGCAGTCGCGAACCCGATGGCGTGGGCTCAAACAGCTGTCCCCCCAAGGCGATCGCATCCACTCCCGCCTGGAGCCATGCCGGCCCATCCTGCGGCGCCAGACCACCGGCGGCGATGCAGAAGGGGAGGGGTCCGAGGGGCCCACGCAGGGAGGCCCAATAGGTGGGGGGTAACGCCGCCGCGGGATAGAGCTTCACGGCACGGGCACCCCAACGCACCGCCGCGGCCACCTCCGTGGGGCTGAACACCCCCGGCACCAGCGGCAGATCCAGGGCCTCGGCCCGCAACAGGAGCTCACGCTCGAGGATCGGCGACACGGCATAGCCAAGACCCGCCTCGGCCACCGCCTCCAGCCCCGCACCGCAACGCACCGATGCCCCGCCGAGCCGCAGCTGGGGGAACTCCTGGGCCAGGCCCCGCACCATGGCGGGCCAGGCGGGATCCAGGCTCACCGCCAGCTCCACATGCACAAGGCCCAGCCGCTGCAACGGCAGCAACTGGGCCCGGGCCTCTTCCAGGGTGGTGGGCCGCAGCACCGCCAGCACGGGCTGGCGGCTCAGGGCCTGCAGCAGCGCCGCCGGATCAGACGTATTCCGCCACCCGCACGTCGCTGCGGATCAGCAGCTCCTGCAGATCGTCGGCGTCCACGGTTTCCCGCTCCACCAGCATCTCGGCGAGTTCGTCGAGCACCTTGCGGTTGCCGCTGAGCACGGCGGTGGCCCGCTTGTAGGCCTCGGCCACCAGTTGGCTCACCTCCTCGTCGATGGCGGCGGCGGTGTCCTCGGAGAAGTCGCGCTCGGCGGCGATGTCGCGGCCGAGGAACATGCCCCCCTGGCTGCGGCCCAGGGCCACCGGGCCAAGCCGATCGCTCATGCCAAAGCGAGTGACCATCTGCCGAGCCACGCGGGCCACCTGCTGGAGGTCATTCGAAGCACCGGTGGTGACTTCGTCTTCGCCGTAGACGATCTCCTCGGCCACGCGACCACCCAGGGCGACGGCCATCTGGTTCTGCAGATAGGCGCGGGAATAGAGGCCCGACTCCATCCGCTCCTCGGAGGGGGTGAAGAAGGTGAGGCCGCCGGCATTACCGCGGGGGATGATCGAGATCTTCTGCACCGGGTCGTAGTCGGGCATCAGAGCGCCCACCAGGGCGTGGCCCGCCTCGTGGTACGCCACCAGGCGCTTGCGCTTCTCGCTCATCACGCGGTCTTTTTTCTCGGGGCCCGCCATCACGCGCTCAATGGCGTCGTTCACCTCATCCATGGAGATTTCGGTGAGCTCACGGCGGGCCGCCAGGATCGCCGCTTCGTTGAGCAGGTTGGCCAGGTCGGCACCGGTGAAGCCGGGGGTGCGGCGGGCGATCTTGTCGAGGTCGACGTCCTTGGCGAGGGTCTTGCCGCGGGCGTGCACGCCGAGGATCTGGAGACGACCGGCGTAGTCGGGGCGGTCGACCACCACCTGGCGATCGAAGCGGCCGGGCCGCATCAGCGCCGCATCGAGCACATCGGGGCGGTTGGTGGCGGCCACGATGATGATGCCGGTGTTGCCCTCAAAGCCATCCATCTCGGTGAGCAGCTGGTTGAGGGTCTGCTCCCGTTCGTCGTTGCCGCCGCCGAGGCCGGCACCGCGCTGGCGGCCCACGGCATCGATCTCATCGATGAACACGATGCAGGGGGCATTCTTCTTGGCCTGCTCAAACAGATCGCGCACGCGGCTCGCGCCCACACCCACGAACATCTCCACGAATTCCGAGCCGGAGATCGAGAAGAAGGGCACGCCGGCTTCACCGGCCACGGCCTTGGCCAGCAGGGTCTTACCGGTGCCCGGAGGGCCCACCAACAGCACACCCTTGGGGATCTTGGCGCCGACGGCGGTGAAGCGATCGGGGTTCTTGAGGAAGTCGACCACCTCGGTGAGCTCGAGCTTGGCGCCTTCAATGCCGGCCACGTCGCCGAAGGTGACCTGGGTCTGGGGCTCCATCTGCACCCGCGCCTTGCTCTTGCCGAAGTTCATGGCGGGGTTGCCGCCACCGCCCTGGGCACGGCGCAGCAGGAAGAACAGACCCCCCAGCAGCAGCAGCGGGAAGATCAGCGACCCAATCGCCTGCTGCCAGGGCTGGGCCTGCCGGGAGGGCTCCACGGCGATGTCCACCTTGTGCTGCTCCAGCAGCTTGAGCAGATCTTTGTCGGGGGCGAGGTTCACCACGGCGCGCTGGCCGTTGTTCTCCACCACCTGGGCGGTGCCACGGTCGGGGGCGATCAGCACCCGCGACACCTCATTGCCCTCCACGGCCTCCACAAAATCGCTGTAGCGCAGCGTGCGCGGGGCATTCGCCGGGTCGGGGCGATCCAGGAAGGCGGTGCCCACGGCGATCACCACCACGGCCAGGAGCACGTACAGCCCCGCATTGCGCCAGCGCTTCTTCACTTGGTTCTCCGACGTGGTGATGGACGGTGATTAAGGAATGTTAACCGCCCTCAGGCGGCGGCCCGCAGCACCTCAACCACGCTACGGAAGGCGAACCACTCGGGGATCTCCTCGCCGCCGCGCAGCATCTGGCGGAACTGGGTGCCACTGAGTTTTCTCACGTGCAACCCGCGGGCCTCGGCGTGCTCAGCGGTCACATAGCCCTCCTCCTCGGTGTACACGAGGTTGAGCGAGGGCACGGTTTCCATGCCCAGCTCAGGGGCGTTCTCCCGGGCGAAATCCTGGGCCTGGTAGGGGCCGTAGAAGTCGTCGCCGCTCACCGAGCTCTTACAGCCGGCCATGTCGCGGCCAATGATGAAGTGGGTGCAGCCGTAGTTCTTGCGGATGATCATGTGCTGCAGGGCCTCGCGGGGGCCGGCCATGTGCATCGAGTAGGGCAGGTAGGCCCAGCGGATGCGGGGGTTGTTCACCTCGGCGGCCAGGCGCTCGTAGGTCTGGAAGCGCACCTCACCGGAGATGTCGTCGTCCTGGGTGGGGCCGCAGGTGGGATGCACGAGCACCACGCCCTGCTCGCTCACATTGCTGGCGTCGAGGGCGCGGGTGAACAGCTCGTAGTGGGCGCGGTGGATGGGGTTGCGGCATTGGAAGGCCACCACGTCCTGCCCCTCGGGCAGGGTGGCGCGCACCTCCGCGGGGGTCTTGCAGGGGAAGACGCGGCTAGGGAGCTCCAGGCCCTGGATGGCACCACCGAGGTAGAAGCGGCCGCGCTCGGTGGCGATCATCTTCACCGCCGGATGCTCGATCGAGGAGGTGCCGTAGCAGCCCAGGGCCTCGCGGGCCTTGTCGGGCTCCCACTTGCTCTCCACCGTCATCACCGCCAGCTCCTGGCCCCGGTAGGTGAGCAGCAGCTTCTGGCCCACCGCGATGTCCTCACGGTCGGTGTCCATCACGATCGGCAGGCCGAACAGCAGGCCGCTGGTGGTGCGGTTGCTCTCCACCACCGAGCGGTAGTCGTCCTGGTGCATGAAGCCGCGCAGGGGGGAGAAGCCCCCCACCATCAGCAGCTCCACATCACAGGCGTTGCGGTCCGAGCACTCCACCACGTGGTCCACACCGGCCTTGGCGGCCTCGCGCTGCTCCGCCGGCACCCGCAGGTCCACCAGGCTGCCGCCATGGGGGGCAATCAGGCCTGTGCGGGCGGGGCTGGCGGTGCTCGTCATGGCCGGAGATACGGGAGATGGATCGATGGCGGCGATTCTCCCAGAGCGGGGCCGTTGCCCCAGGCCGGGCCACAAAAAAAGGGGGCCTGGGCCCCCCTTGCAGGCAGAACGCCGATCCGGTTCAGACCTTTTCGAGACGGCCGTACACCTGGCCGGTGATCTTCACGTCCACCGGGTCATGGCTGCCCATGTCGGTGTCAGAGGGCTGGATGGCAGTGAAGACGCCAGCGAATTCACCGGTGGCGGCATCCACCTTGGTGATCGAGAGGTTCATCTCACCGGTGCCGTCGCTGTAGCGCTTGCTGTTCTCGCGGGCCAGTTCATCGTCCTGGCCGTTCAGAGCCACCAGGCCCTGGGC
>BJHC01000115.1 GCA_014191535.1 Cyanobium sp.
CGTGGCGCCGGCCGGGAGCCGCTGCACCAGCTCCGGCAGCAGCGGATCAATCGGCAGCGGCGCCGCGGTGGCCGCCAAGTCCGGCGTCAGCGCACGTGGCGGGCGCCGTCCACCGGGTGGTACACCTCGCCGGTGTTCTCCTCGTAGACGATCGCCGGCAGGCCGGTTTCAAACATCGTCTGCAGGGCCTCCTTGAGATAGGGGTTCCAGCCGCCGGTGCTCACCTTGCCGTGGCGCACGGTCCAGTCCCAGGTGCCCTGCAGGTCGCGGGGGATGCGGCCCTCGCGGTCGCGCCGGGCCACCAGATCCTGCGATTCCACCAGACCCACCAGGATCGGCTCCTTGCCGTAGGCGGGGGTGAGGATCAGTTCCAGACGAATCGGATCTTCCTTCACCAGCTTGAGCTGGAAGCGCGGGGGCAGCTTGATGGCCTTGAGCACCGCAGCCACGATCCGGGTTCTTTGCTCCACTCAGCCTCCGCCGATGTCCACAAGCACCCAACGGTTGTACCAGTTGATGGGCCCCAACGGGATCAATTGGGGTCGTTCGGCAAGGCGGGCTGCTCGTTATCACCGCTGAAGCGCACGGTCAGCAGGTCGTCATTGGTGATCTGTCCGTCCGCATCCAGCAGTTCCGGGTGGATGGTGAGGCGGCCGGTGCGGTCACCGCTGGGCATGCGGTTGGCATCGCCGGGGCGGGGTACGGCGCTGAAGCCGCGGCCCATGATCTGAAACGCCTGCCACAACAGCGCCAGAAAGCATCCGCCGTACACCAGCGGCAGCAGCTTGGCGAAGAGATCGGAGCTGGACATGGCAGCTGCGGCGTGGGCTGGGGCAGGTGCACCCCAAGCGATCACCCCCATCATCGCTCCAGAAGGCGATCGGTGGCGGGTGGGGGAATCCCCCTGGCGGCCGCCGTTGCCACCCTGGACACCTTGCCTACGGTCGTGGACAGCTGTTGTTCGGCTGAATGGCCGTCGCACGTTCCCGGTCGATGCCCCTGCTGGTGGGGGCGGCCCTGGCCCTCGGCACGGGCCTGCCGTTGTGGGCCCCCGCCAGCGCCTGGGGCCAGGCGGCGGTCGCTGCCCCACCGGCCTCGGCGCGCCGTTCCTTCGTGGCGGAGGCGGTGCGGCTGAGCGGGCCGGCGGTGGTGACCATCGACACCGAGCGCACGGTGCTGGTGCAGCGCGGGTCTGGCAGCCAGGGGTTCCCGTTCATGGACCCGCTGCTGCGTCAGTTCTTCGGCCTGCCGCCGGGGGGGGCGGCACCGCTTCCCCCCTCCCAGCGCACGGAGCGGGGCCAGGGCAGTGGGGTGCTCTACGACCCCTCGGGATTGCTGCTCACCAACGCCCACGTGGTGGAGGGCAGTACGCGGGTGACCGTGGGGCTCAGTGATGGGCGCCGCGTGGAGGGCAAGGTGGTGGGCGCGGACCCCGTCACCGACCTGGCTGTGGTGCGGCTGGTGGGGGCGGGCCCCTGGCCCGTGGCGCCCCTGGGCAATTCCGACAACCTGCAGGTGGGGGAGTGGGTGATCGCCGTGGGCAATCCGTTCGGTCTGGATCAGACCGTGACCCTGGGGATCATCAGCAGCCTCAACCGCAACGCCGCCAAGTTGGGGATCACCGATAAGCGTCTGGAGTTGATCCAGACCGACGCCGCCATCAACCCGGGCAATTCCGGTGGCCCCCTGTTGGATGCCGACGGTGCCGTGGTGGGGATCAACACCCTGGTGCGCTCCGGCCCCGGAGCGGGCTTGGGCTTCGCGATCCCGATCAACCGGGCCCGCAGCATCGCCCAGCAGCTGGTGAGCACGGGCACCGTGAGCCACGCCATGGTGGGGGTGGCCCTGGAGCCGGAGCGCGATGCCAGCGGCGCCATGGTGGCCGGCGCCCGGGTGCGCAGCGTGATGCCCGGCGGCCCGGCGGCGCGGGCGGGGGTGCAAGCCGGGGATGTGATCACTGCGGTGGGGGATCAACCGGTGCGCGATCCGGCCCAGCTCACCCAGTTGGTGGAGCGCAATGGCGTCGGCCGTCCCATGGCCCTGCGCATCAAGCGATCCGGCCAGGTGCTGCAGCTGCAGGTCACCCCGGTGGAGTTGTTCAGCCTGGTGGGACGTGGGGGCTGATGGGGCGCTCGCGGGGGGCTAATCCCCTTCGCGCAGCACCTCCACGCAGCGGGTGACGCACTCGCCGTCGTCGACAGAGCAGGCGGTGATGCACTCGAAGTAGGTGTTCACCGGATCCAGCCCGGCGGCCTCCAGCCAGGGCGTGCCACCGGCACCCAACAGACCGCTGCCATGGTTGCTATCCGGGCGACCGGAAGGCTGCTGCGAAACGACGCCCATGGCTTGGTGGCGGGGATGCACTCAGCGTATGCACAACTTGCGTCTACTCCAAGAACAATGAGTGCTCTTGCCTAGGGGAGTGTGAAGTTGTTTGTGGCGTGGTCGGCGAGGGGCGCCCCCGGCTCAGGCGGCAGACGGCTTGCGGGCAGCGGTCTTGGCCGCCTGTTTGCTCTGTTGTTTGGCGCGATTGGCCTTGCGTTTGGCCTCCTGGGCCTCCGCCTGCAGGGCCGCTTCGGCGGCGGCGCTCTCCTCGGCTTTCTTCTCGCGGTAGTAGGCGTAATCGCCGCGATAGAGCACCAATTCGCCGTCGCGAAGTTCCACGATCTTGTTGGCCACCCGCGACACGAAGTAGCGGTCGTGGCTGACCACCAGGGCGGCCCCCTCGTACTCCATCAGGGCATCTTCCAGCATCTGTTTGGCGGGGATATCCAGGTGGTTGGTGGGTTCATCCAGCACCAGCAGATTGCAGGGCATCAGCAACATCAAGGCCAGGGCCAGCCGGGCCTTCTCGCCTCCGCTGAGCTTGCCCACCTCCTTGAACACGGCGTCGTTGCTGAAGCAGAAGCTGCCCAGCAGGGAGCGCACCTGGGTCTGGGTCCAGTCCGGCACCGCCTCAAACAGGGTGTCGATCACGGTTTTGGACAGATCCAGCGCTTCGGCCTGGTTCTGCTCGAAGTAGGCGGCGATCACGTTGTGCTCCCCCAGCACGGCCCGCCCGTCATCCGGGGCCTCGATCCCCATCACCAGCCGCAGCAGGGTGGACTTGCCGGCACCGTTCGGGCCCACAAAGGCGATGCGATCGCCGCGCTCCACCTCCAGGTTGGCGCCCAGGAAGAGGAGTTGATCGCCATAGCTGTGGCTGAGGTCCTCGATCAGGGCGATCTGGCGGCCACTGCGGGGGGCGGGCGGGAACTGGAAGCGGGGGCCGCTCAGGCTCTCCACCGGCGCTTCGATGCGTTCCACCTTGTCGAGCAGTTTTTCGCGGCTCTTGGCCTGGGTGGAGCGGGTGGCGCTGGCGCGGAAGCGATCGATGTAGGCCTGCTGGCTGGCCAGTTCCTTCTGCTGCCGATCAAAGGCCGCCTGGCTGGCCTCGCGCTCCAGGGCCTTCTGCTCCAGGTGCTGGCTGTAGTTGCCCAGGTAGCTGCGGGAGATGCCGCGCTCGGTTTCCACGATCTGGTTGCAGACCCGGTCGAGGAAGGCCCGGTCGTGGCTGATCACCACCAGGGGGCAGGTCTGGCCGATCAGGTAGTCCTCCAGCCATTGGATGGTTTCCACATCCAGGTGGTTGGTGGGCTCGTCGAGCAGCAGCAGATCCGGCTCCTGCAGCAGCACCTTGCCCAGGGCGATGCGCATCTGCCAGCCGCCGGAGTAGTCGCCCACCAGCTGTTCGGCCCCCTCCGGACTGAAGCCGATGGTGGGCAGGAGTTTGTCGATGCGGGCATCGAGCTCGTAGCCGTGCAGGCTTTCGAAGCGGCTCTGCAGCCCGCCCAGCTCGTGGATCAGCGCGTCGAGGTGGTCGGCGTCGGTGGCGGCCCGTTCGGAGCCCATCTCCTCCTCCACCTGGCGCTGCCGGTTCAGCACCTGCGCCGCTTCCCCAAAGGCCTGGAACAGCTCCTGGCGCACCGTGTGCTCGAGGTCGACATCGAACTCCTGCTGCAGGTACACGATGCGGGGGTTGCCCTGCTTCACCACCTGGCCGGAGCTGGGTTCCTCCAGGCCGGCGATGATCCGCATCTGGGTGGATTTGCCGGCGCCGTTCACCCCCACCAGGCCGATCCGATCGCCCGCCTTCACCTCCCAGGTGACATCCCGCAGCACCTCGCCGGTGGGATAGATCTTGGAAACGCTTTCGAGGCGGAGCACAGGCGAGGGGATGAAGGGGCGCCGGATTGGGCGCAGGGGCCCGTCAGGCCTGCATCATCTCCCCCCGACCGTTCAGCCGGCAGACTGGGCCGAGCCAGCAACGGTGGCCCGCCATGGTGAAGCGACTGGAACAGGTGGCGGCGCTGGTGGTGGCGGCCGGTCTGGCGATCGTGAGCTACTGGCTGTTCTTCAGCTGGATGGGCCAGGACCGCCGGCCCCGCCGCACCGCTACGCCGGTGCCCCTAGAGACCGCCGCGGGCCTTCAGCAGCCACTGCTTGGTGTCCGCGTCGTCGACGCTGGCCAGGTGGGTCTTCACCTCCTCACGGCTCACCGGCAGTCCCCAGCTGCTGCCCAGGTCGCAGATGCGGCTGAGGGTGCCTGAGGGGTCCTGAAGCGCCTGGCGGAACAGCTCCTGGGTGAGGCTGTGGTCGCTGCGGATGCGCTCGTAGAGAGCGGGAGCATTGCCGGCGCTCATGGGTCTGCGGGGCCAATGCCCGTCACCCTAGAAACGCAGGCTGCGGCTGACTCAGCTTCGTGGCGGAAGTTGACCTGACCGCCGGGTGCCGCCCTGGGGCACTGCGCACACCCCCAGCACCGCCGCGTGGCGGGCGCCGGTGACCGACGGCAGCGAGCCGCTCACCCCCAGCCGGTGCCACCAGGCCAGCAGCGCAAAGGCCAGGGCCTCCCGGTCGCTGTCGCCGATGCCCAGCTCCGCCAGGGGCCGCACCCGCAGGCCGCGGCAGCGGCGGCGCAGCTCCCCCATCAGCTGATGGTTGCGGGCGCCGCCGCCGGCCACCAGCAGCTCCAGCGGGGCGGCCGTGGTGTGATCGAGGTCCTGGGCCACCACCGCTGCGGTGAAGGCGGTGAGGGTGGCCAGGGCATCCGCCGGCTCCAGCGGGGCTCCCGAGCGCTGGGCGTCGCTGGCGAGGTCCGCCAGGCGCCGTTGCAGATCCGCCTGGCCGAACAGTTCGCGGCCCGTCGATTTCGGTGGCCGCTGCTGCA
>BJHC01000116.1 GCA_014191535.1 Cyanobium sp.
GGCACCCTGCGCTCCCTCTGGCGAGGCACGGAACTGGAGGGCCAGTTCCGCGGCAAGACCGGCACCATCAGCGGCGTGCGCTCGATCTCCGGCGTGCTGGAAACCCCGGAGGGCCCCCGCTACCTGAGCATGGTGTCCAACGGAGCCGGATCCCCCAACGGCACCATCGGGGTGATCCTGCGCGAGAGCCGCCTGCCGGGCCTGTGCCCGATCTGAACGACGCTCTGGAGCCTTCGCCGCCCCTAGCCCTGACCCGCCGCGCGGCGTAGGCGCTCGGCGGCGCGGCGGGCACGGCTGATCGACACCGCCTGCTCCTGACCCCGCGGCTGGGCGCCCTGGCTGGTGGGATCCACGGCCTGCAGGCGCACCAGTTCGCGGCGACCGGCCACCACCACCTGGCCCATCTCCCGCAAACGCCCCTCCAGCTCGCCCAGCACCTGTTCCGCGTAGCGGTTGGCCCCCTCTTGCACGGAGGC
The DNA here is from genome assembly GCA_014191535.1 of Cyanobium sp. Taxonomy (GTDB): domain Bacteria; phylum Cyanobacteriota; class Cyanobacteriia; order PCC-6307; family Cyanobiaceae; genus Vulcanococcus. Next base: position 477 of record BJHC01000116.1, read on the forward strand.
CGCCTCCTGGCGGGTGCGGGCGATCAGCGCCTCGCATTGCTGCTGCGTCTGCTGACGGAACTGCAGGGCATCGGCCTGAACACGCTCGGCCTCCGCCTGGCTGCTCTGCTGCAGGCGCAGGGCTTCCTGGCGAATCTTCTCCAGTTCCAACAGGCTCTGCTGGCGGGCCTGCTCGTGCTGCTCAGCCAGCTGACGCTTGAGCTCAATCGCCTCCTGATCGAGCTGTTGGCGCCGCTGCAGGGCCTCCTGCTCCAGCTGCTGACGCCGCTGACTGAACTGTTGCTCCAGCTGGGCCAGGCGGGTCTGTTGCTCCTGTTCAGCCTTGGCCACCTGCTGGCGGGCCTGGCCGATCATCTGCTCGCATTGCTGACGGGCCTGGTCGCGCAGTTCCGCCACTTGCCGTTCGGCCTCCTGACGGACGGCCTGGCCGTTGATCAGCTGCTCCCGCTGCTGCTTGGCTTGGTGCAGGATCTCGTCGGCCTGCTGGCGGGCGGTGCTGATGAACTCGTCTTTCTGGCGCACCAGGGCCTCCGCCTGGCCCAGTTGGCCCGGCAGGGCCTCGCGCACGGCGTCCATCAGTTCGATGGCGTCCTGCTCATTCACCAGACGACCGCCGCTGAAAGGAACGCGGGTGCCATCGAGCACGATCTCCTCGAGCTGGTCGAGCTGATCCAGCACGGAGCTCACCTGGGAGCTGAGCTGAGCCTCGGACATCACAGCGACGCGGGGGATGACTGATTAAAGAGCCTGGCCAGATCCTGCGCCACTTCTGTGGGCACCATGTGATCCACCGCTCCGCCAAAGCGCGCCACCTCCTTCACCACGGAGCTGCTGAGAAAGCTGTGGGCCGTGGCCGTGGCCAGGAAGAGGGTTTCCAACCGTGGCGCCAGGCTTTTGTTGGTGTGGGCGATTTGGAGCTCGTATTCGAAATCGCTGAGGGCCCGCAAACCCCGCAAGATCACTCCGGCCTGACATCGCTGTGCAAAGTCAACCGTCAGGCCATCGAAGGCGGCCACGTCCACCGTGGCCAGATGGGCGGTGGCTTTCCGGATCTGCTCCAGCCGCTGTTCCACGCTGAAGCAGGGGTTTTTGCTGGGATTGCGCAGCACGGCCACCACCAGGCCGTCGAACAGCAGTGCACCCCGCTCGATCAGGTCGAGGTGCCCCAGGGTGAGTGGATCGAAGCTGCCGGGATAGAGGGCGCGCATGCCGCGATCCTATGGAGGCGGTCCGACCCCGTCCCGCGGTTTCTAGAGTTGGGCCAGCAGCCCCACACCGAATGGACAGCAACGCCAGCCTCAACGCCGAGGCCAAGAAAGTCCTGCTGCGCAAGATTCCCCATGGCGTCTTCATCTGCGGCGTCGCCGAGGGGGATGAGGTGAACGGCTTCACCGCCAGCTGGGTGACCCAGGGCTCCTTCGAGCCCCCTCTGGTGGTGATGGCGGTTCGGGCCGACAGCACCAGCAACGGCATGATTCAACGCAGTGGCCGCTTCTCCCTGAACGTGCTGGCCGCGGACCAGAAGGATCTGGCGGCGGTGTTCTTCAAGCCCCAGAAGGGCGTGGGTGGCCGTTTCGATGCGGCGCCATTCCAGCTCGGGGCCCTGGGGTTGCCGATTCTTCAGGACGCCCTGGGGGCTGTGGAGTGTGAGCTGGTGGGCCAGGTGGCCCACGGCGATCACACCGTGTTCGTGGGCGAGGTGAAAACCGCCACCCTGCATCGCGATGGTGCCGCCCTTGAACTGAGCAGCACGGGCTGGCAGTACGGCGGTTGACCCCTCTGCTTCAGGATCCGGCCCGGCTCAAGGCCCGGCTCAAGGAGGTGCCGGCAGAGCCGGGTTGCTATCTGCTGCGCGACAGCGAAGACCGCATCCTCTACATCGGCAAGGCGAAGGTGTTGCGCAATCGTGTGCGCAGCTACTTCCAGAGCGGCAGTGGCCACGCCCACAGCCCACGCATCGCCCTGATGGTGCGGCAGGTGTGCGAGATCGAATTCATCGTCACCGACAGCGAAGCTGAAGCCCTGGCCCTCGAGGCCAACCTGATCAAGAACCACCAGCCGCACTTCAACGTGCTGCTGAAGGACGACAAGAAATACCCCTACCTCTGCATCACCTGGAGCGAGGCCTACCCGCGCATCTTCATCACACGGCGGCGCCGGTTCCGCTCACCGTTGGATCGCTTCTATGGCCCCTATGTGGACGTGGGCCTGTTGCGGCGCACCCTCGCCCTGGTGAAACGGGTGTTCCCGCTGCGGCAACGTCCCCAGCCCCTCTACCGCGATCGCACCTGCCTGAATTTCGACATCGGCCGCTGCCCCGGGGTGTGTCAGCAGAAGATCAGCTCGGAGGACTACCACCACACCCTGCGGCAGGTGGCGATGGTGTTTCAGGGCCGCAATGAGGAACTGCTGGAGCTGCTGGAGCAGCAGATGCAGCGCTATGCCGAACGGCTCGATTACGAGAGTGCCGCCCGGGTGCGCGACCAACTGCAGGGGATCGGCACCCTCACGGCGGATCAGAAGATGAGCCTTGGGGACAGCTCCATCAGCCGGGATGTGATTGCCCTGGCCTGCGATCAACGGGTCGCGGCGGTGCAGGTGTTCCAGATGCGAGCCGGCAAGTTGGTGGGGCGTCTGGGGTTCACCGCAGAGGCGCTCGCCGACCCCGGCCGGATTCTGCAGACGGTGATTGAGGAGCACTATTCCCAGGTGGAGGGGGTGGAAATTCCGCCGGAATTGCTGTTGCAGCACCCCATCCCGCAGCAGGAGCTCCTGCAGGAGTGGCTGAGCGAATTGCGGGGCCGCCGGGTGCGGCTGGCGGTTCCCCAGCGGCAGCAGAAGGCCGACCTGATTGATCTGGTGGAGCGCAACGCCCAGTACGAACTGCAACGGGCCCAGCGGGCGAGCGAACAAAACCTGCTGGCCACGGAGGATCTGGCGCAGTTGCTTGAACTCACGGCTCCCCCCAGGCGGATTGAGGGGTATGACATCAGCCACATCCAGGGCAGCGATGCCGTGGCCTCCCAGGTGGTGTTCATCGACGGGTTGCCCGCCAAGCAGCACTACCGCAAATACAAGATCCGCAGCGCTTCCGTACGCGCCGGCCACTCCGATGACTTCATGAGCATGGCGGAGGTGATTCGGCGGCGCTTCCGCCGCTGGGCCCAGGCCAAGGCGGAGGGGGCAGACCTGCAGGAGCTGCGGCGGTCCACCGCCAGCAGCCTCCACACCGGCGGGCTGAACGACTGGCCGGATGTGGTGATGATCGATGGCGGCAAGGGCCAGCTTTCGGCGGTGATGGAAGCCCTGCGTGAATTGGACCTGGATCAGGAGCTGGTGGTCTGCTCCCTGGCCAAGCAGCGTGAGGAAGTGTTTGTGCCCGGGGCCTCCACACCCCTCGACAGCGAGGCCGAGCAGCTGGGGGTGCAGCTGCTGCGCCGCCTGCGGGATGAGGCGCACCGGTTCGCCGTCAGCTTCCACCGCCAGCAGCGTGGCGAACGGATGACCCGCTCCCGCCTCTCGGATATTCCGGGGTTGGGTCCGAAGCGCATCAAGGACCTCCTGGCCCATTTCCGCTCCGTGGATGCCATCCAGCTGGCCAGCCTCGAGGCCCTGCGGGCCGCCCCAGGAGTGGGTCCAGGTTTGGCGCAACAGGTCTGGAGCCATTTCCATCCCCAGGCGGATGGCCCTGTGCCTGAAGATGGCAGCGAGCCGTTGGGCGATCCAACCCCGCTGGAGATCGCCAGTTGATGCCTTCCCCACCACCGGCCCGCTGGCCACGGCCCTGGCAGCACTGGCTGGGCACACGGGTGGCAACCCTGGCGGGGCTGATGCTGGCCGTAGTCACCCTGATCGGCCACCCGGCCCTGCTCTGGGCAGCGCCGGGACTCTGCATCGGACCGGTCTGTGGTGACGAGATCACCCGCAGTGCCAAACATCACTGGCAGCTGCGGATCCGGCTCAACGACCAGCGGGGTCAATGGGAGCGGGTCACCGTCGATTGTCGCCATGGGGAGCTCAGTCCTGAACTGGGCCCGGTGGAACGGGGGCATGCCCTGGCGGTGGCCCTTAAAGCCTGTCGCTTGGCAGGGGAAGCCCCCGCATGACCCTCGGCCTCTGGGTGCTCGGGGATCAGTTGTCCCAGGCCCAGGCGGCCCTGGCCAGCACCGATCCAGGAGCTGCACGGGTGCTGCTGGTGGAGAGCAGCTCTGTGCTTGGGCAACGGGCGTATCACCGCCAGAAGCTGGTGCTGGTCTGGAGTGCCATGCGGCACTTCGCCGAGGAGCTGCGGCAGGCCGGATGGACCGTCGACTACCGGATCAGCGACCAATTCGGCACCACGGTGCGCGACTGGATCGTCTGCCATGGCATCGAGCAGGTGCGGTTGATGGAACCGGCGGATCGGGGTTTCCGGGAGGCAATTGAGCGGTTGACGTTGCCGGTGCAGCTCCAGTGGCTGCCCAGCAATGCCTTCCTCTGGAGCCGCGAGGCCTTCGCCGCCTGGGCGGATGGGTATCGCCAGCTGCGCATGGAGCTGTTCTATCGGGAGGGGCGGCGCCGCTTTGCCGTGCTGATGGAGGGTGAGGGGGCGACGGCACAGCCCTTGGGGGGCCAATGGAATTACGACCACGACAACCGGCGCCCCCCCACCAAGGGGTTGCGGGGCCCCGAACCGCTGTGGTTTGAACCGGACACGATCACCGAAGCGGTGATCGAGCGCGTG
>BJHC01000117.1 GCA_014191535.1 Cyanobium sp.
CGCCGCCCCGATGTGGATGTGCGGCGCCTGTTCACCGACCAGGGGGATCCCCCCCACGGCGGCCAACGGGGCCGCGGCCCCGACCTGGATCTGTTCGGCCTCTCCCTCAGCTGGGAGCTGGATGGCCCCGTGCTGCTGGAGTTGCTGGAGCAGCAGCGCATTCCGCTCTGGGCCCACGACCGCGGCGACCACGATCCGATCGTCTTCGGCGGTGGGCCGGTGCTCACCGCCAACCCCGAACCCCTGGCCCCCTTCCTGGATGCGGTGCTGCTGGGGGATGGGGAGCTGCTGCTGCCGGCCTTCCTCGATGCCCTGCAGGGGTGCCGCACGGCGCCACGCTCCGAGCGGCTGCGGCGGCTGGCCCAGGTGCCGGGGGTCTATGTGCCGGGCCTCTATGTGCCCCGCTACGGCACCGATGGCCAGCTGCTGGGCGTTGAACCAACAGAGCCCGACATCCCGGCCACGGTGGCCAAACAGACCTGGCGCGGCAACACCCTCAGCCACTCCACGGTGATCACCCCGGAGGCCGCCTGGCCCTCGATTCACATGGTGGAGGTGGTGCGCAGCTGCCCGGAGCTGTGCCGCTTCTGCCTGGCCAGCTACCTCACCCTGCCGTTCCGCACCCCCAGCCTCGATGACGGCCTGATCCCGGCGGTGGAGGCGGGCCTGGGGGCCACCCAACGGCTGGGGCTGCTGGGGGCCTCCGTGACCCAGCACCCCCAGTTCGGAGACCTGCTGCAATGGCTCGACGAGGAGCGCTTCGAAGGCACCCGCGTCAGCGTGAGTTCGGTGCGGGCCGCCACGGTGACCCCTGAGCTGGGGCGGATCCTGGCCAAGCGCGGCAGCAAATCACTCACCATCGCCATCGAGAGCGGCAGCGAGCGCATGCGCCAGGTGGTGAACAAGAAGCTCGCCACCGAGGAGATCTATGCCGCCGCCCGCTACGCCAAGGAGGGGGGCCTCAGCGGGCTGAAGCTCTACGGAATGGTGGGGCTCCCCAGCGAAGAGGAGACGGATGTGGAAGCCACCGCCGAGCTGCTGCTGGCCCTGAAGAAAGCCACCCCCGGCCTGCGGCTCAGCCTGGGGGTGAGCACCTTCGTACCCAAGGCCCACACCCCCTTCCAATGGCAGGGGGTGCGCCCGGAGGCCGAGAAACGGCTCAAGCTGCTGGCCAAACGGCTCAAGCCCAAGGGCATCGAGCTACGGCCCGAGAGCTATGGCTGGAGCGTGATCCAGGCGCTGCTCTCCCGCAGCGACCGGCGGCTGGCGCCGGTGATCGCCGCCGCCCGGGGCCGCCACGACAGCCTCGGGGGCTGGAAACAGGCCTACCGCCAGATCGGATCCAGCGGCGGCACCCCACCCTTGCCCCGTTGGGAGTCGGTGGTGCATGACCCCTGGTCAGCGGAGCAGGTGCTGCCCTGGGCCCACCTGCAGGGGCCCCTGCCGGTTACGACCCTGCGGCAGCACCACGATCAGGCCCTGGGCTGAGCCGAGCGCGCAGGCCCACCAACAGGATCCAGCCCGCGATATTCAGCCGGCTGTCATACATGGGGATATCGGTGGCGTGCAGGGCCACCAGCACCAGCGTGGCCGCCCACCAGGCCCGCTCAAACAGCCGATCGCTGGCCATGCCCGCCGCCGCCGTGCGCCACAGCAGCCAGAGCACCAGGCCCACCAGACCCAGCGCCACCGGCCAGCCGTGGCTCTGGGCCAGATCGAGGGCGATGTTGTGGGGGTGGTTGATGAAATAGCCCGCCCGCTCCTGGTAGATGGCCCCAAACGACTGGGCCCCCCAGCCGAACCAGGGGCGCTGGCTGATCAGCTGCACCGCCATGATCCACAGGCTCATGCGGGTGAGGGCCTCCGGGCGCACCCCCTGGGAATTGAAGTCGTTGAGCCGCCCCCAGATCGACTGGGGCACCAACTCCCGCAGGGGCATCTGCAACGCCGCCGGCACCCCCGGCAGGGTGGCCAGCAACACCGGCAGCAGCGCCAGCAGCAACACCGGCAGGAACCACAACCAACGGCCCGGCCCCAGCACCACCGGCAGCGCCAGCACCAGGGCGCCCCAGCCGTTACGCGAGTCGGTGGCGGCCAGCGCCGCCACCTGGGCCACCACGATGGCCAGGCTGGTGATCCAGGCCAACCGCAGCGAGCCCCCCGCTCGCCATTGGCGCGCATGCTGCAACCAGGCGGCCAGGGCCAGCGGCCAGGTCATCGCCAGCCAGCCGGCCGTGACGTTGGCGTATTCGAACAGGCCCGACAGGCGGCCCGGCGGATTGCCACCGGCCTGCACCCACCAGATGATCGCGCCGCCGAACAACTGGAACGGCCCCTGCCAGCCCAACAGCATCTGGCCCAGACCCGTGACCAGCACCGGCACCGTGCCGGCCACGAACCACAGGGCCAGCCGGCGGCGGGCCGCCGCCGTGGCCAGGTAGGGCTGAAAACCCCAGAACGCCCAGAAGAACGGCAACCAGTTGGCCAGGCCGATCCAGGCCAACCAACCGCTGGGGGCGCTCAAGCAACCGACCAGCATCCACAGGGCCACGGCGGCCAACACCAGGTTGAGGCGGTCCTGCCACCAGGGCGCCCGCCGCTGACACCCCTGGATCAGCGCCACCAGCAACAGCAGCCCCGCCAACAGGGCACTGGCGGGCAGCAGCAGCAGGGCCAGCTGAAAACAACGCCAGCCCAGGGGGGCCGCCTGGGGCGGTCGCTCGCCATCCAACCAGGCCTGGAGGCGGCTCATTCGAACACCGCGGTGCGACCGCGGTAGACGATCACCTGTCGCTTCAGATGCAGGCGCACCGCCCGGGCCAGGGCCAGGCGCTCGGTGTCGCGGCCCTTGCGAATCAGGTCGTCCACCTCGTCGCGATGGCTCACGGACACGGTGGACTGGGCAATGATCGGACCCCCATCGAGCTCCTCGGTGACGTAGTGGGCCGTGGCTCCGATCAGCTTCACGCCCCGCTCCCAGGCCCGGTGATAGGGCTGGGCCCCTTTGAAGGCCGGCAGGAAGGAATGGTGAATGTTGATCACCCGATGGAAGGCATCGGGGGGATCAAACGCCGCCAAGAAAGCGGGGGTGAGCACCTGCATGTACTTGGCCAGCACCACCAGCTCGATGCCGTGCTCCGCCAGCAGCTCCAGGTGCCGCGCCTCCGCCTGCTCCCGGGTGTCGGCGCTGATGGGCACGTGCACAAAGCGGGCCCCGAATTCCTCGGCGATGGGGGCCAGATCGGGATGGTTGGCGATCACCAGCGGCACCCGCATCGGTAGCTCGCCGGTGCGCACCCGCCAGAGCAGATCCAGCAGGCAATGGTCCTGCTTGCTCACGAAGATCGCCGCCGGTGGGTGGCAATCGGAAAAGGTCACGCTGAACGCACCGCCCAGCCGTTCCGCCAGGGAGGCGGCCGCCGCCGGAATCGCGTCCCGTGGCAGACCAAACCCCTGCAGCTGCCATTCGATGCGGCTGAGGAACAGGCCCGCCCCCTGATCGCTGTGGTGATCGGCGTGCACGATGTTGCCGCCGTTGGCCGCCACCCAGCCGGAGAGCTCCCGCACCAGACCCGGCTGATCCGGGCAGATCATCTGCAGGATGGCGGTGGCAGCCGTCATGGGGAGGGGCAGAAACGCCGGAATCCGCATTGTGCCGGCCGGCGGCACCCCCCAACCCCTGCAACCGTTAACGGGACATCGCCCAGGGGCAAACACCCTGGGTAAAGTCCCGCAATCAGCATGTCTGCCATGGTTGCTTCGCTGTTCACCCACGCCGCCGGCGCCCTCCGCCGTCTCGGGACGCTTGCCCTGGCGGTGGTGCTCTGCTTCGGCCTGGCGGCGTGCGACGGCGGCAGCCGCAAGGCGGCGAGCCTCAGCGCCGACGACATCGCCGTGATCGAGCGCCAAGCCGAAGGCTTCCTGGCCGCCCGCGACCGCCTGCCCGAGCTGGCCAGCCTGGTGAACGAGCGCGACTGGACCTTCACCCGCAACCTGATCCACGGCCCGATGCAGGAAGTGGGCCGCGAAATGCTGTACATCAACCAGCGCCTGCTGCCGGCCGAACGGCCCGAGGCCACCAAGCGCGCCGATGCCCTCAAGGCCGCCCTGGCGGAACTGGATGAGGCCGCCCGCCTGCAGGATTCCAACAACTTGAGCAAGGCCTACATCAAGGTGGCCAGCGGCTTCGGCCTCTACGCCCAGGTGCTGCCCGCCCAGGTGCAGGCCGACCTCAAGCAGAGCTGAGCCCTCTGAAAACCCCCACCGATCCGAGCGCCACCATCACGGTGGTGGGCGCAGGGATGGTGGGCTTAGCGGTGGCCTGGCTGCTGTGCCGCCAGGGCCATCGCGTTGAACTGATCGCCCCCGCAGAGGCAGATCTGAGCCGGGGTCGCAGCGGCAGCGCCGCCGCCCTGGGCCTGCTGATGGCCCAGGTGTATCGACGCAGCAGCGGCCGCGGTTGGCGGCTGCGGCAGCACTCCCAGGCCCTCTGGCACAGCTGGCGCCAGGAGCTGGCCCAACGGGGCCACCCCATCCCCTACCGCCCGGGGCTGCTGCAGCTAGCCGCCTCGGCCGAGGAGCTGGAGGCCCAGAGGCGGCTGGTGGAGCAGCGCCAGGCCCAGGGGCTGCCACTGCAGCTGGTGGACCGTGCCGCGTTGCACGCCCTGGAGCCCCCCCTGCCCGCAGCGGCCCTGGGGGGCGTGCTCTCGCCGGCGGATGGGCAGCTCGATCCGATCGCCACCATGGCGGCCCTGCGGTCCGATGCCGAGGCGGCAGGGCTGCAGACCCGATCGGCGGCCGTGGAGCACATCAGCCGTGGAGGGGATGGCGAGCAGCGCTGGCGGGTGCATGGCCACGATGGCCGCACCAGCAGCTGCCGCTGGCTGGTGATAAGCGCAGGGCTCGGCAGTGCCGCCCTGGTGCAACCCCTAGGGCACGAACGCCCCCAGGAGCCCGTGCTGGGCCAGGCCCTGGAGTTGCAGCTCCCCAGCGGCTGCGGCGACCCCAGCACCTGGCCGGGCAGCGTCAGCTGGGGGGGCATCAACCTGGTGCCACGGCCGGAGGGACGCCTTTGGCTCGGGGCCACGGTCGAACCGGGTGCCATGGCGGATCCAGGCCCCCTGGCGGATCTGCGGCAGCTGGGGGGCCATGCCCCGGAC